>JAYUBZ010000143.1:0-12830 GCA_043740595.1 Gammaproteobacteria bacterium | reverse complement strand
AGCGCGCGCTGGTGGGCGATGCCCACCCTACCAATAACTCAAGCCGCCGCACTCCATAACTCTATCGCGGTTATGCGCGCTCCACGATCATGCGGCCGCGCATTTCCAGATGCAGCGCATGGCAGAAGTGCGTGCAGAAATACCAGTACACGCCGGGCTTATCGGCCTTGAAGGTCACCGACTTGGTCTCCTGCGGATTGACGATGAAGTTGATATTGTACTTCTCGATGGCGAATCCGTGGGTCAGGTCCTCGATCTTGTCGTGGTTGGTGAGGTTCACGGTGACCTCGTCGCCGACCTTGACCTTGAACTCGCTCAACCCATAGGCCGGTGCCACCGAGGTCATATTCACCGTGACCTTCCTGCCGTTGCGCACCACCTTCGAGCCATTGATGTCCTTCACCGCGTTCGGAAATTCATCCATGCTCGTCACCTGGCGGGTCTTGATCTTGTCGCGCTTGACGATGATGAAGTCGTGCGGCTCGGAATACACCGGCGTCTCATGCGCGAGGCGCATCTTGTCGCCGGAGATATCGATCAGCTGCTCGTTCTCCGGATGCAGCGGGCCCACCGGCAGGTAACGATCCTTGGAGAACTTGCAACCGATCACCAGCCACCTGCCGTCGGCCTCTTTCGTCTCGCTCATGGAGGCGTTCAGATGGCCCGGCTGGTAATGCACGTCGATGCGATCCATGACCACCTTGGCGTTCTTGTCACCGGCAAACGCCTTGATGGCGGCGTCGACATTCCACTTCACGATCTGGCTGTCGAGGAACAGGGTGGTATAGGCATTACCGCGGCCGTCGAAGGCGGTGTGCAAGGGACCTAAGCCGATCTCCGGCTCTGCGATCACGGTGTCGCGCGGATCTTTCACCTTGCCATCGAACCAGTCGTGTATCTTGGCCAGTTCGATGACGCTCGCGGTGGGCGAGAGCTTGCCGGCGCAGATGAAGTACTTGCCGTCGGGGCTGGCGTTCACGCCGTGCGGATTCTTGGGGATGGGCACGTAACAGGTGAGCGCCGTCTTCGGGTCCTTGTTGGCGGCGCGCGTGCCGTCGACCACCGGCACATCCGAACCCTTGATCTTGAACGTGCGGCCCGCTTTGACGGCCTTCTCGATACGTTCGATGTTGAAGAACACGCACGCGTCGCGCTCCGCCGACATCATCTGCGCATAGATCATGCCGTTTTCCGTGTTGTACTGGTTGGATGCGGCGAGCTTGCCGTCGTAGGACGTCGCCACCAGGTCCATGTTGCCGTCCACCTTGCACTGCCAGCGCACGTCCATGGTCTCGGCGTCCACGCAGGTGAACACCGCGTAGTACTTGCCCGGGTCCTCCATGCCGCTGCCGTCGTTCGGCTGCGGGATGTGGAACTCACTGCCGCAGAACACACGCGTGGTGTGATTGACCTTCGGGTCCACCGGGTCGCGTTTGTCGGGAAAAATGCCGTGGAAGCCCTGGACGTTGGGCAGCTCGGTGATTTTGTCGGTCTCCATCACGTCGCCGCGTATGCGCCCCAGGCGCGCGTTGATCTTGTCGTTGACCCAGAAGTATTTGCCGTCGTAGGTGCCGTCGCTGTAGGACCCGTGCACGTGGTGGGTGTCGCCGACGGTGTACTTTGGGCTGCCGTCCGGCTTGGTGCCGAGGATTTTCTTCGATTCGTTGGTCATGCCCCAGCCGCTGAGGCAATCCATATTAAACACCGGGATGCGCTTGATCTCGCGCCCGGACGGTTCACCGATAATGCGCACTTCGCCGGAATGGCCGCCACTGTACATACCATAATATTCGTCCAGTTGGCCGGGCGCCACTTCGGATGACAATTGCCCGGGCTTCTCGCCGTGCGCCCCGGCCGGCGCCTTGCCGCCTTCTTTGTTGCACGATGCCAGCCCCAGGGACAGTCCCGCACCGGACAACCCGACGAATGCCGCGGTGCCGAGAAACTTGCGGCGGCTCATGGGCATGTTGTCAGCCGTACTGTCATCGGTGTTGCTGTGCTCGGTGTCGTTTTTACGCATGACGCTCTCTCCTTTATTTAACCTCAATGACCTTGCTTACCGCATGTCCCTGACACCTGAAAAGACCGGCAGGCATTACGACTTCCTTTCCCCCGTCCCGCGTGTATACAATCCACGCGGGGGTTTCTGTGCGGTAATTTGAGGCTATTGTTGCTTTTAATCAGCGGAACTTTATTGATATAGGTCAAGCGGACAAGGGATAGGGGCCATCGTTTCCTGGGTTCCTGTCACCACCGGCAAGGTGTTTTTGCCAGATATATATTAATGAGGGCAGCGACGTACACGCCCGCCGTAAATGGTGATCTATGACGATTCGAGGTTATCCGCAACGACTGCGTGTCCTTGCCATGCTACTGGCCCTGGCCCTCTGCGCATGCAACAAGATTGACCTGGAGCAACATCAGGAATCGCGCCCGCTCATGGGCACCCTGGTGGACATCACCACCGAAGGGCCGGACCCGGCACTACTGGCCAGCGCCACGGACGCGGCGTACGCGGAGATGGCGCGCCTGTCGGACATGATGAACCACTACAATCCAGACAGCGTGGTCAGCGCCATCAATCGCGAGGCAGGGGTCAAACCGGTGGTGGTACCGCGTGAACTTATGCAGGTGCTGACGCGTGCGCGCATGATGTCGGAACGCACCGAGGGCGCCTTCGATATCACCGTGGGCTCCCTCAAGGGCTGGCGCTTTTCAACGGAGCACCCGCAGATGCCGGACACCGCGGCCATCACCGCCATGCTGCCGCTGGTGAATTACCGCGATGTCGTGCTCGACGAAACTAACAGCACCGCATACCTGCGAAAAAAGGGCATGCGCATCGACCTCGGCGGAATCGCCAAACTTTATATACTCGACGCCGGCATGAATACACTGAAACGCAACCGGGTCATACACGCCATGATCAACGGTGGCGGCGACGTGGAAGCGATCGGTACTATACGCGGACGGCCCTGGCGCATCGGCATCCGCGACCCGCTCCACCCGGGCCGTTTGTATGCCGCAGTGGATATGCAGCGGGGATTCGTCGTGTCGTCCGGCGACTACGAGCGCTACTTCGACCGCGGCAGCCGACGTTATCACCATATCCTCGATCCGAAGACCGGCTACCCCACCACGGGACCGCGCGCCGTCACGCTGATTTCCGACGACCTGGATAGGGTCAACGGGCTGTCGTCGTCCATCATGGTGATGGGCATGGCGCGCGGGCGCGCGCTCATCGAACGCAACCCATCCATGGAGGGCATCATCTTCGACCGCAATGGCCGGGCGTGGGTGTCGCCGGTATTGGAGCGGCGGTTGATCTATCCGGCAAAGGACAAGGCGTCGTGATGCCGGGGACATCGGTACATCCTATCTAAACGGAAACACCAGACACGACCATCCTGGTGAGTGTTGCGCGAGAACTCGCCGCCGCACGCTCTACCGGTAATAGTCATGACGCATCACACCGTCGTACTGCCCCTTTCGCAGACAGCACTTCCTGAAACCGGCGCCCGGATCCGCACCGGCACAGATCGTTACGACCGAGTTTTTCCATCAGCTCCTTGTCGCCGTGAACGATGCGCTCACCGCGCTTCACGTTGGTTTCTGATGGATAGCCCTTGCGCCGTTTGCTACTGGGCTCAAAAGGAAAGTTCCTGTGGATGTTTTCTGTTGTAGTGCACGCTGTACCTCCATCGTTATATCGGGCCCGGCCGGATTGCCGGGCCCATTCATTTGCCGCATCGTTACTACTACTGCCGGTGAGACGCCGGCCCGGCCGCTATCCGGCTAAACGTTGATCTTCACCATGTCGCACAGCACGCCGTCGAGACCGCCGAAGACAGTGAGCTTGTCCACCTTTTCGGCGATCTTCTCCAGCACCTCGAGTTCCTTGAGGCGCAGCAGCAGCGGGCTCTCTTGCATGAGCTTGGCGGTGTTGAGCGCCGCACGGGTCGCGGCGGTTTCTTCACGACGCTTGATGATGTTGGCTTGCGCCGCCTTCTCCGCCTGAACCACCTGGTTCAGGATGTCCTTCATGTCGCCCGGCAGGATGACATCCTTCACACCCACGCTTTCCACCATCAGACCATAGGTCGCGGCCTGCGCGCATACGCCTTCGAAGATCACGCGGTCCAGCTCGCCCTTTTCGCCCAACAGGGTGTGGTCGTGCACCAACGTCTTCTTGGCGCTCCCGATCGCTTTTTCTACGGCTTGCAGTGGCTGCGCGATTTCGAGGCAGCCGCGCCCTTCCTCCAGCATGCTGAGAAAACTCTTGAGGTGGCCTTGGGTCCGTTTGAGCCGTATGAGAACATCGAGGTGGGAGGTGTGTGCCGTCATGGGCATATTCGTCGTTTACGTTAAAAATATATTCTTTCTAATCCTATCCACCTGGATAGGATATTGACGCGTCTAGGTAAGCTCGCTAAAATGCGCGGGTCATTATTAACGGAGTTCCCTCTGTGGACAGTTCCAGTAGTCGATCTTGCATCGACCGCGCACTGGCAAGGTAATCGCAGGAATCCTATCCCTGCTGCTACCTTGCCGAAACGGCGGGTAGTGGCGTTGAGACAGCCGGTTCTCGGCTGTTTCGTCTACTTTCCCATTTGACTTGTTGTATGCCGCCAAGGTGGTTCGAATTCGGCTGGGCGCTGCTAAGCGCTTGCCGATGCCGACGGGAGGAAGCAAGCATGCGTTTCGAATTCATCAAACTGCGCCGTTCGGCATTTATCAGCAAGGGCGTGCTGGCTTTCATCGGCGTACTATTGCCTGCTATCTGTCTCGCCCAGGCACCGGAGTTCGAGGACTGGAATGCCAAGTTTCAGGCAACCTATGTCTGGCAGGCAAAGCGCCCCTTCTCGGCCGCCTACTCAGGCCAGAATAGCCTGACGGCGGGCAGAGAGAAGAGCTATTCCTTCACTGCTACGGCCGCCCTTGGCTTTCGTCCATGGGCGGGCGGGGAGCTTTACGTCGACCCCGAAGCGGCGCAAGGCGTACCGCTCTCCAATCTGACCGGCCTTGGCGGCTTCACCAACGGCGAGATCGCCCGCACCGCCGGCCCTACCCTCAAGTTCTACCGCGCGCGGCTTTTTTTGCGCCAGACTTGGGGCCAAGGCGGCGAACAGGAGGCCGTCGAGCCGGATGCCAACCAACTCGCCGGCATGCTCGACAAGCAACGGGTTATAATGACCGCCGGCAACTTGTCGGTGCTGGATATCTTCGACGCCAACGCCTACAGCCACGACCCGCGTACGCAGTTTCTCAACTGGTCGCTGATGACCCACGGGGCCTATGACTACGCTGCGGATACGCGCGGTTATTCCTGGGGTGTCGCGCTGGAGTGGTATCACGATGACTGGGCCATGCGCGCCGGACGATTCATTCAGCCCAAGGAACCCAATCAGCTGCCCCTCGACCCGGCTATCTTCCGGCACTACGGCGACCAGATCGAGCTGCAACACGCGCATAGGCTTGGCGGTCAGCCGGGCAAGCTGCGGCTGCTCGCCTTCAGCAACCGGGCGAAGATGTCGCGCTTCCAGGATGCGCTCTACTTTGCCACTCAGAACGGCGGCACGCCAGACATCAACACCGTTCGCACCGGGGAGCAGGTCAAGCGCGGCATCGGCATCAACCTGGAGCAGGCGTTATCGGACGACGTCGGCCTGTTTGCCCGCGCGAGCTGGGCGGACGGTCAGACCGAGACCTACGCCTTCACGGAAATCGACCGTTCGGTATCGGGCGGCGTGCTGGCCAAAGGAGGTGCCTGGGGCTAGGGCCGGGATACGCTGGGCGTGGCATTCGCTCGCGACGGCCTCTCCCAGGCTCGTCGTGATTACCTCGCGGCAGGCGGGATGGGCTTCTTTATTGGCGATGGTCGGCTCAATTACCGTCCTGAAGCGGTGTTGGAGGGCTTCTACAATCTGCGCGCGATCAAGGGCGCCTGGTTCACGCTGGATTGGCAGCATATCCGCAATCCTGCTTACAACGCCGACCGGGGGCCGGTCGATGTGGGCTCGATCCGGTTGCACGCGGAGTTTTGATACTGCCAGGACAATCCATCTTAGAGGCCGCCACTCTGATGCAATCGGGGTGTGGCAATAAGGAGAAAAACATGAAGCTCACCATCCTCAAAGAATTCTTCGCGCGCTTCCTCCGCACGCACCGTATCGCGCGCCACTTTCGCCGGCTGATCCTTCTGGAGAGCCTGCCCGGCACCGGCGTCAGTCGCGAGATACCGCCGTCGCTCGAGCAAGAACTCGTAGCGGCTTCCCGAAGCGATACGCAGGCATTGATCGAGCGCCTCGAATCCCACGCCGACGGTCTGTCAGAAGCGCAGGCCGAGATCATCCGTGAGCGCGTTGGCGCGAACGAGGTCGAGCACGAAAAGCCGCTGCCCTGGTGGGTACATTTGTGGTATTGCTACAAGACGCCGTTCAACCTGCTGCTGACGGTGCTCGCTATCGTGTCCTACGTGACCGAGGATACGAAGGCGACCCTCGTGATCGGCACCATGGTGGTGCTATCCACCCTCATCCGCTTCGTCCAGGAAACAAAGTCGAACAAGGCCGCCGACAAGCTCAAGGCGATGGTGCATACCACCGCCACCGTCATACGGCGCGACCTGTCCGCGGACGCCGCCCCGATCTTCGAGCAATACTTTGGAGCGCATGTGCACGTTAAGCCGGCGCGGCGTGCCGAGGTGCCGATCCAATTGCTGGTTCCCGGGGACCTGATCGTACTCGCCGCCGGCGACATGATCCCGGCCGATTGCCGGGTGCTGGCCGCCAAGGACCTGTTCGTCAGTCAGGCCGCGATGACCGGTGAGTCCCTTCCGGTGGAAAAATTTGTGCGACAGCGAGATGGGGGCGCGACCAATTCCCTGGAACTGGAAAACATCCTGTTCATGGGCACCAACGTCGTGTCCGGGTCGGCGACGGCAATTGTGGTCACTACCGGCAATCGCACTTATTTCGGTGTACTCGCCAGCCGCGTCACCAGCATTGACCGGGCTCCGACCCAGTTCCAGGCTGGCGTGAACAAGGTGAGTTGGTTGCTTATTCGTTTCACGTTCGTGATGGCCCCGCTGGTGCTATTCATCAACGGTTTCACCAAGCACGACTGGATGGAGGCGCTGCTGTTCGCGCTCGCTATCGCAGTCGGACTGACTCCTGAGATGCTGCCGGTGATCGTTACCTCCACACTCGCCAAGGGCGCGATGATACTCTCGCGCCGAAAGGTTATTGTGAAACGGCTGGATGCGATCCAGAACTTCGGCGCGATGGATGTCCTGTGCACCGACAAGACCGGCACGCTGACCCAGGACAATATCTTTCTGGAACGGCATATCGACGTGTGGGGCGGGGAGTCGGACGCAGTGTTGGAGTATGCGTACCTGAATAGTTACTATCAGACTGGATTGAAAAACCTGCTCGACGTGGCGGTTCTGGAGCACGTCGAGGTTCATCGCGTGTTGCAGGTAACGACCGCCTTTCGCAAGGTGGACGAGATCCCTTTTGACTTCCAGCGCAGGCGCATGTCGGTAGTGGTGGCCGAACACAACGCGCATCACCTGCTGATCTGCAAGGGCGCGGTGGAGGAAATACTCGATGTGGTGAGCCGCGTGCGGCACGATGGTGTCGACGAACCCGTCACCGCCGGATTGCTCGCCCGCATCAGCGCCGTGACTGCCTCCCTCAATGAAGAAGGTTTGCGTGTGGTTGCCGTGGCGGTAAAGGAATTGCCGCCGGCGAAGGAAACCTACACTGTTACCGATGAGTCCGATCTGATCCTGATCGGTTACGTGGCTTTCCTTGATCCGCCCAAGGAATCCTCCGCCCCGGCCCTGAAGGCGTTGGCCGAGCACGGTGTCACAGTCAAGGTGCTGACCGGCGACAACGATCTGGTCACCGCCAAAATCTGCAAGGAGGTGCAGCTGCCGGTAGGCAGGATACTGCTCGGATCGGAAGTGGAGCGGATGAGTGACGAGGATCTGGCGCAGGCGGTCGAGACGCACAACGTGTTTGCCAAGCTCACTCCCTCGCACAAAGAACGCATCGTGCACCTCCTGAAGGAAAACGGCCACATCGTCGGTTTCATGGGCGATGGTATCAACGATGCGCCAGCGCTGCGTACGGCCGACATCGGCATCTCTGTGGATTCCGGCGTGGACATCGCCAAGGAGGCAGCGGACATTATTCTGCTGGAGAAGAGCCTGATGGTGCTCGTGGAGGGCGTGGTGGAAGGCCGCAAGACCTTCGCCAATATGCTCAAGTATATCAAGATGACCGCGAGTTCCAACTTCGGCAATGTCTTCTCAGTGCTGGTGGCGAGCGCCTTCCTTCCATTTTTGCCGATGCTGCCGATGCAACTTCTGGTGCAGAACCTGCTCTACGACATCTCACAGATCGCGATTCCGTTCGACAATGTGGATGAGGAGTTGCTGAAAAGCCCGCAACGCTGGAACCCGGGCGACATCGGCCGCTTCATGCTGTTTTTTGGGCCAATCAGCTCAATCTTCGATATCATGACCTTCTGCCTGATGTGGTTTGTGTTCGGGGCCAACACAGTCCAACAGCAGACCCTGTTCCAGTCGGGGTGGTTCGTGGTGGGCCTGCTCACACAGACGCTCGTTGTGCACATGATTCGCACGCCGAAGATCCCGTTCATCCAGAGCCGCGCGGCGACACCGCTGCTCGTGATGACGAGCGTCATCATTGCGGTGGGGATTTTCCTGCCAATGGGCGAGTTTGCTGACTACTTTAAACTGCAAGCACTGCCGTTGAGTTACTTTCCCTTCCTCGTAGCGATCCTGCTGGGCTACATGGTGCTGACGCAGTGGATGAAGAGATTTTACACTCGGCGCTACGGCTGGCAATAATTGAGTAAGGAAGAAAAAATGGATCGATTGAACGTACCGCCTGCCCACGGTTCAAGCGAAGCCTGCTGTCCATGGAACTCCATGCGCTTTTGCACCCCGACCAATGACGAACTGAATTTTGCACGGATCCCAGCGCGCAAGGGGCAGCCCTGGTTCGGGCTGTTGTTGCTGCTGAAGTCGTTTCAGGGCCTAGGATATTTCCCGTCGGTGGAGGAAATACCGCCGGCCATTGTGCAACGCGTGCGTGCACCAAGTGGGGCGAACTCCCGTAGTGCCGCGGCCCTCAGTAAATACTGGGCACTTGCCTGTGCCCAGTGCCATAGGTTGCTGTAGCGTATTCTTTGCCCCGACCATCCTGCGGCTGGGAAACGCACACTGACTCGATGCTGGGTCGCTACCCCGCTATCGGGGCTTCTCGCCGTCGCTTTGCTCTCCCTGGCTCGGCGGCGGACAATGACCCCGAGGGGCAGGAAGATGAATGGTTCGCAGAATCTGGCGCTGGTGAGTGAATCAGGGACACGCGCGCTGAATCATTGAATCAATGACGTGAACGGAAGAGACTCAAGGCCAGGCGCTAGAAGGCAGAACACGTTACATCATTTGATTGGTCGACTTTGACCGGCCCTTGAGCCAGGCAAAAATGACTGGAAGCACAAGAAGTGTCAGGAGCGTCGTCGTGACCATTCCACCGACAATCACCAGGGCAAGCGGGCGCTGTGCCTGTGAACCGACCGCATGCGAGAGCGCCCGCTAATTTCCCCGGTATTCGTTCCTTTAATGAAAAGAACGATATCCATATCGAGGACGGTCCGACTATCAATCAAGTAAGCGCACGTTCGATATCGCACTGAGCGGTCTGGACTATCAGTGCAACCCCAACCACGTATATCCTGGATTCTAAAGTTGTCTGGCAATTTCACTTTCGGAGAATACAATGAAAAACCAGCAAGACATGGACAAAAAAATGAGCGTGATGCAGGAAGGCATGCTGAAGATGCATGAGCAAATGCACAAGATTATGGATGCGAAAAATCCGCAGGATCGCGAACGACTCCTGCAAGAGCACACGAAGATGATGCACCAGCATATGCAGTCCATGAAGGACGGCGGCATGATGGGCGGTGATACGAAAAGCGCTCCGGACGTGGGCGCAGGAAAAGAACATAAAAGCACCGAAAAGCAGCATTAACTGCCCGATGAATTACAGTCAGTACCGTAGAAAGCATAAAGGTCCCGGCACTCAGGGCATTTTCCGGGGGCGGTCATTATTTTCCATTGCCTGGCGTAACGATAAGCAAAAATCAAAATACTTAAGGGGTGATGGCCATGATGCAAGGTGATTGGATGGGAAGCTGGGGAACGGGTTACATGGGCGGGTGGGGCGGATTATTGATGATACTGGTTGTACTTCTGATTATTGTTGGACTAGTTGCGGCCATTCGTAAAAAGTGATGGCCACGTTTCATGGGTTTGCCTCCCCGCTGCGGCGGAAGGCGAGGAAGAAAAACAGTACACACGATTTGGCGGCCGGATCAGTGAATGGACATCCTCTATCGAACAGGAAATTAATCAATGACCAAAGCGCGTGCTCAACCTCTCACTTCACCGCTCTCCACCGCTATCGTGTAGTCGTGACCCGACCACTCCCCCGAGTCCACGTGACGAAAGGTGAAATCAATGCGCTGCCCGGCCCGCAGTATCTCAGTCTTAAGTTCCACCACATGCAGTCCAAGCCCGGTGTCCTGTGTGGCCGCGTCCTTTGTCGATTGCCATCCATCGAGGCCCCAATGCAAAATGCCCGGCTCGAACATGCCAATGAGCAGCATTTGTCCAACGCTAATTTCCTGAATCGGCGCCTGCGGCAGCCACATGACATGCTGTATCGCGGGGCGTTGTCCCTGATAACGCTGCCAGGTGGCAGAGGGCCTATCATAGGGGCGGCCGAGTTTTCGGGAGGTCAATAACTTGATGTATTCAGCGTGCGCCCAGACCAAGGGCATGGCAGACCCACTGGGGCGGCCAGGATAAAGTCCGAGCGCAGGAATGGGCGCGCTGTCCCATACCTGCTCCGGCAACATGCCGCCGGCACCCGCCATGGCCACCATGGCTTGCAGATAGGGTAGCGGATCTTTTCCGGCCACGAGTTCGTAGTGACCGCGCTCGCCGGTAAGCAAGGGCCAGACCCGGCCCTGACCTACACCGTCAAAGGGCGACCCATCGTCGTGCTCGCCATAACCATCACCATTATAACGATGCCAGGAAGGCCCGCTCGGCGTATCCACTTTCAGCAAGTCATCGATAACCCGCAGGCTATCGAGTATCAGCGGATCGTCGGCGCGGCGCAGACCGAATCGCACCAATTGCAGACAATCGACGCCGACCTGATCCGCGGCGGTCAGTGACGGGTCCTGGGCCCGATTCTTGATAGGCAGCACGTCCAGCAATGCGCGTGGATTGATCTCCCGTTCCGTGGGGGCGTTGCGAATGTAATAACCACGCACACCGACGCGGCGGGCCAGTGCCGTGTCATAGACCGCGGTCCAATCCTCCATATGCGCATTCCAATAATCCGCCAGGGACAGGACGAAGGCACGCGCCCGGTCATCCAGCCACCCGGCCCCTTCCACCAGGGCGGCGATGCAGGTGGACAGGGTGAATGCATTGATCCCGGCATCCTCTTCCCACCGGTCCTGCTGACTGATGGGCCCATTGCGCGCGATAAAACCGAGAGCGCGCGAGATCATGTCGGCGACCGCGATGCCTTGCAGCGCGTCGCGTTCCGCCAGCGCCGCCGCGAGCAGGACGGGAAATGCCGACTCGTCGAGTTGCACGCCCTGCCAATAGGGTTTGCCGCCGAGCCACTGGTTCTGATACCAATGTCCATCGGCGTGCTGGGTGGCGATGAGATAACGCAGAATATCCCGTGCCTCGTCTTCGGCACCGAGGGCCAGCAGTGCGCCGGCGCTCTCCACCAGATCGCGCGGCCACACGAGGTGATAACCGCCACGTTCGTCGCGGGTATTGCCCCAGGGAATACTCAGGCTGGCCACCATCGCCCCGGGGTATATTTTGTCCTGGTGGACGCGCAACACCATGGCCGACGTGACAAACTGCTCGCGCAAGACTTGCGCAACGTCGTGCTGGCCATCGCTTTGTTGCTGGCAGCGGTGATGCCAAGCCGTCCAGTCGTCGATCAATTGTTGCCAGGGTTCATCGAAGGGACGCAGCAGGGCGGAGACTGCCAGGGTGGCCGCCGACTCCTTGCTGCTGGAAAAACCCAGGGCCAGGGTGGCCTGCCTCGGGAGTTCACCCATCAACGCCACGTTACCGGGACCGGCGTGGGCGTATTGCCATTGCATGCGGTCATTGTGGGAGAAATCCTGCCAGCCATCGCTGACGCCAACATAGCCTGCACTGGTGCGCAGCCAGGCATCGCGCTGTCCATTGTCCACCGCGGCCAGGGCCAGGCCAAAGGGACCCTGTTCCGCCCACAACACGCGACGTCCGCGATAGTCGCCTACCTCGGCCTGATTGTTATGCCCACTGCCGCCCAGGTGCGGCGCGAGCAGGACATAAGGTCGCAGGCCCGACTCGCCTTCAAGTTTAATCTCCACCAGCAACACATCGCGCTGAGGGTCGGGCGCGATGCGTAACGTGAGTTTGAAACGTTCATGTTGATGCACGATCTCTGCGGCCGGTATGCCCTGTGCCGCCCAGACCAGGGTATGGCTTTGCATGCGTTTCACCTCCACCCAGAAGCCCTGGTCGTCGGCGACGATGAAACCGAGGTCGCGACTCTGCGGAATGTCGACGCGCGGGTAGAACACCTCGTTCACGATGCCGCCACCGAGGGTGAACCACAGGCGCGAGGGTCCCAGGGCGCAGCCGACCATCTCCTTGGCGCTGCTGCACCAGGTGGGCGGAATACCCGGGGCGCCGGGCGCCTCTG
>JAYUBZ010000142.1:0-18380 GCA_043740595.1 Gammaproteobacteria bacterium | reverse complement strand
TCAATCTCCTTACGCAGTTCCCGCAGCACGTGGAGCGGGATGTTCTCGGCCTCATTCTTGGCGTAGAGCGTGAGCAGCCAGATTTCGCCCTTACGATCCCGCCAGTAGTAGATCACCCGAAGCCCGCCGCGCTTGCCATGACCCTTGCCGGCCCAGCGCAGCTTGCGAATGCCGCCACTGCCTGGAATGACGGCCCCGGCCTCGGGTCGCAAGGCGAGCGCCCATTGCAGCGCCGCATATTCGTCGTCGGTCAGGTATTCGTGTACCCGGCGTGTGAACAGCGGGGCTTCGATGAATTCCACGGATCAAGTATACGTCATTGACGTAGGGTACGCCAGTGAGGCTTCAAGCGCTTTGATGTAGCGGGATCACTTCCGCCCCGGCCTTCAGCTTGTCCAGATAGTCCGCCCATTGCTGCATCATCTTCCGGCGTTCGATTAAAAACTTTGTCCGGTTGTACGCGGTGCCCAGGGCATCGGGGGCACGGTGCGCAAGTTGGTGCTCAATCACTTCTGGCTTTATTTCTAGTTCTTGATGAAGGATTGTCCGCGCCATCGCCCGGAATCCGTGTCCGGTAATCTCGGTTTTGGTGTCGTAGCCCATGCGCCGCAGGGCGGCATTTATCGCCGCTTCACTCATGGGCTTTTGCGGATCGCGGCCAGGAAACACAAATTTTCTGGTACTGGTTAGGGGGTGAAGTTCTTGCAGGATCGCTACCGCTTGCGATGATAGAGGAACAAGGTGCTCGCTCTTGGTCTTTGTAACGAAATAGCGCCACTCGCCTTTTTCAAGGTCGAATTGTTGCCATTCTGCTTTCCGCAGTTCGCCAGGGCGCACAAAAAACAGGGGAGCCAGCTTTAAGGCGGATTGCACAACGAAGGTGCCCTGGAATCCGTCGATTCCCCGCAGTAATTCGCCCACCGCCAACGGTTCCGTGATTGCCGCGAAATGCTCATGCTTGGCCGGCGCCAGTGCGCCGCGAAGGTCGCCGGAGGGATCTCGCTCGGCGCGTCCGGTTGCCACGGCATAGCGAAATACCTGTCCGCAGTTCTGATGTGCCCGGTGTGCAGTGTCCAGCGCCCCCGGTTTTCAATTCGGCGCAACACCGTCAGCAGTTCCGGTGCGGTTATTTCAGCAATCGGCTTGCCGCCAAGCCAGGGGAAAACATCCTTGTCCAGCCGCTGGATGATTTTGTCGGCATGGGTCGTTGCCCAGTTCGGGGAATGCTTGGCGAACCACTCGCGGGCCACCGCTTCAAAGCTATTCGACGTCCGCTCCAACTTCGCGGCCTTCCGCACCTTGCGATGCTCTCCAGGGTCGATACCATCGGCCAACAACTTGCGGGCCTCGTCCCGGCGTCCACGCGCTTCCTTAAGGCCCACATCAGGATAGACGCCCATCGAAAGCGTTTTGCGTTTGCCTGAAAAGCGGTAGTCCATCCGCCACCACTTGCCACCGGCGGGGCTGACCAGCAGATACAGCCCCTTCTCATCCGAGAGCTTGGCGGGCTTTTCGCCGGGCTTGGTCGTACGGATAGTGGTATCGGTTAGGGACATGACGGTAACTCCTTCAGCGGCGGCTCACTTACCGTCAAGGTTACCGTCACTTACCGTCGGATTTCAATAGCCTTGTGCAGACGATGCGGGACAATAAAAAGCCGGAAGCCTTGATGTTTTAGGGCATTCCGGATTTTGTTGGACTTGCTTGGACTATGAAATGGTGGAGCGGAGGAGGATCGAACTCCCGACCTCTGCATTGCGAACGCAGCGCTCTCCCAGCTGAGCTACCGCCCCAATAACTGTCGCTGACGCATCGTGGACCGCAGGCACCCGTCGACGATTTGTTGCAGGCGGCGAATTCTATCTGGTTTGCCTCCAGGGAGGAAGGGCAGCGCGGTTTGAGCGTGGGTCCGTGGGGGTCGGCAGGCGCTTGTTCATGCGGGTGTCATGGATGTGTGGCGTGATTATCCGGGGATAAACCGGGGGGCAGGCTCAACAAATCAGGACACAGTGCCAGGACAGAACATGGTTACGTGGACGGCAGCGACGGCCCGGCTCAGCGTCAGCGGCCAACCGATAAGGGTTTAGCCATGGCATAACGGCTGATGGCGGTGTTTGGGCCGACACGCGTGGTGTTTGATGGCCGAGGCTGACTCTGCGTGGTAGGGAACGGTGGTGGAGGCCTGGGGTCTATTGAACGAGGCTTCAGCCTATTTTTCAATAATTTAGCCTTTTTGCAGAGTGCTGGATATAATGCGGCTATGACAATGACGGTTTCTGGACAGGCAACATCCGGCGTAGATACGTTGGTGAATTTATTCCAGCGCGCGCAGGGGCTCTTGACTACACGCTGGTTTCCGCTCGCCGTCAACTTCGCCGCCTTGCTGTTGCTTGTCGGGGGGTTGGCCAACTGGACCTGGGTAGTGTTCAAGCCCGTGGTGCCGGTGGTGATCCCGGATAGCAACACCCTCTCACCCATGACGACGGCGTCGTTTGATCCCCATGCCTTGCTCGCCGCCCACCTGTTTGGACAGGCCCCGGTTGCGGCGGGCTCGCAGTCCATCAACGATATTCCCATCAGCAGCCTGAACCTGGTGCTGACCGGTGTCGTGGCGGCGGGGGGCGAGAGCTACGCCCTCATCAGTGTTAACGGTCAACCCCAGGAACCTTTCGCCGTGGGTCAGGAAATTCCCACCACCGGCGCGACGCTGCAAGCGGTGTATCCCGACCGGGCGATCCTGACACGCAACGGGGTCAGTGAGAGCCTGATGTTGGAAGGCATGGCCAAGGCCTTGTCCGACGTCACGGGCGGCGAGGAAGTGCCCACCCCGGCGCCCCTCGCCATTCAGCAGGCGGGCCTCAACCAGTATTTGCTGCCGCGTGAGCTGATCACGCAACAGCTGCGCAAACCCCAGGAGCTGTTCAGCCAGGCGCTGATGGTGCCCAACGCCGGCGGCGGTTTCCTGGTGCGCGAGATACAGCCCAACAGTCTGTATGAGAAGCTGGGTCTGCGCGTGGGCGATGTGTTGCGTAGTGTCAATGGAAGGCCGGTCAACACCGTGGACGATGCCATGAAGGTGTATCAGGCGGTGAGCACGGCGCGGGATATCCGGGTGGAGGTGATCCGGGGGGGTCGGTCGGAACAGCTGACCTATAATCTTCAATAATCATGCAAACATACCAATGAAAATTAAATTTGCTCGTCTTGTCAGTCTGCTGGTCCTAACCGGGTTTGTTAGCGCACAGGCGGTGGAAATGGTGCCGATACAGATCGCCCCCGGCGGTGAGGCGCAACCCGCGCCGCCGCAACAGCAGGCAGAGGAAAACGTCAATGCGCCGCCGCCTCTACCTCCGCCACCGGTTGCCGCCCCTGCCCAGCGAGGCTTTCCGGCGGCACCGGTGAACAGCGTACCCCCGGCAGTGACCACCAAGCCGTTGAAGCCAGGGGAGATGTTGTTCAACTTTCAAGACGCCGATATCCAGGCGGTGGTCAAAACCATTTCCCAGATCAGCGGGCGCAATTTTCTCCTCGACCCCCGGGTGAAGGGTAAGGTCACCATCATTTCCGCCAAGCCCGTGGCCAAGGAAGCGGCCTATGAAATCTTTGTCTCCGCCCTGAAGGCCCAGGGCTTTTCCGCGGTGGAGGGTCCGGGGGGTATCGTCAAGATCGTGCCCGAGGCAGAGGCCAAGTTGAACACCGGCGTGAGCAGCGGCCCCTACGCGCGTAACAGTGATCAGTGGTCCACCCACGTGGTGGTGGTGCAGCACGCCTCGGCGCCACAGCTGGTGCCCATGTTGCGTCCGTTGATGTCGCCCACGGCCTTGCTGTCGGTGTATGCGCCGGGCAACGTGCTGGTGATCACCGACACCGCGGCCAGCATCCGCAATGTCCTGAAGGTCATCGAGAAGATCGACCAGCCGGGGAGCACCGAGGTCACCATCATCCCCATCGTGCACGCCTCGGTCATCGACCTGGCGCAGCTGGTGGCGCGTTTTGCCGAAGGTGCACAGATATCGGCCCAGCCGGGTCAGCCGCCGATACCGGGGCTGGGTGGCGGTGCGGACAATCGCCTGGTGGTGGTGCCGGATCTGCGCACCAACAGCCTGCTGGTGCGCGCCGATAACCCGGCACGCGTGGACGAGTTGCGCGCCCTGGTGGCCAAGCTGGATGTGCCCGCCAAGTCCGGGGGGCAGACCCACGTGGTGTATCTGCGCAACGCCGAGGCGAAAAAGCTCGTGGAGGTATTGCGTGGCCTGGTGGCAGGGGAATCGCGTTCCGCCGGTGGCGCGGCCGCGGCCCCTGGGGCTCCTGCCGCTGCGGGCGCGCCGGCTTCTCTGATCCAGGCGGACGAGACCTCCAACGCCCTGATCATCAGTGCCAACGACTCGACTTATAATAACCTGCGCGGGGTGATCGAAAAGCTGGATCAGCGCCGTGCCCAGGTGTATGTGGAGGCCTTGATCGTCGAGTTGCAAACCGATCTTGCCCTGCAGTTCGGTGTTCAGTGGGCGGCGGGTGCCCCGGGCGCTAACGGCGGTGGTATTGCGGGTGTGCAGAATTTCCCGTCCGCCTCCGGCGCAGGGATTATCAGTACCGTGGTGAGCAAAGGCCTGGGCCTGGCTGGCACCGAGGGCCTCACGCTGGGCTACATCGGCCGTGAGATCATCCTTCCGAACAGTGTTTGTAAGATACCGCCCTGCACGACGCGCGGATTAGGCGGGCTGGCGCGCGCCCTCGAATCCAATGCCGAGGCCAATGTGTTGTCCACGCCCAACATGGTCATGCTGGACAACGCCGAGGCCAAGATCGTGGTGGGCCAGAACGTGCCGTTTGTGACCGGCAGCTATGCCCAGGCGGCGGGTGCGACGGGCGCCGGGGTCAATCCGTTTCAGACCATCGAGCGCAAGGACGTGGGCCTCACCCTCAAGATCAAGCCGCAGATATCAGAGGGCGGCGGGGTGAAGCTGGTCATCTCCCAGGAGATATCGAGTGTGGCGCCATCCGCCCAGTCTACCTCCGGCCTGATCACCAACAAGCGCTCCCTGGACACCACGGTGATCATCGACGACGGTGACACCATGGTTCTCGGTGGCCTGATCGAGGACAAGAACAGCAACACGGTCACGCAGGTACCGATCCTCGGCAGCATCCCGATCATCGGCGAATTGTTCAAGTACCGCAGCCGCTCCAAGGGCAAGACCAACCTGATGATATTCCTGCGGCCGGTGATTATCCGCAACGCCACCGATACCTACAATGTCACCGCTGACCGCTACGACACCATCGGTGTTGGCAACGCTAGCAATCGCGGCGAGCGCGCTGCGATCATGCAGCGCTTCAAGCCGGTCAAGCCCGTGCCGAAGCCGCAAGAGAAAGGCAAGGACGCAACCGACTCGAGTCTGGTGACGCCTGCGGGCGAGCCCCAGACATCCAACACGGGAGCACCCGCCGCCGACAATGCGGGAACCCAGTCCGCACCTGAATAATGCCCATGACCACGGCGCCCGATCTGCAACAACTTGATCTCCAGGCCACCCAGCGGTTGCCGTATCACTTCGCCAAGCGCCACGGTGTCATCAGTGCGCGCCAGGCGCAGGATGCCATGGAGGTATGGGTGCGTCCGGGGGTCTCGAGTGCTGCCTTGGCGGAATTGCGGCGCGTGCTCGGGCAGCCGATCCAGATCTGTGAACTCACTCCGGAAAACTTCGAGACGGCGCTCAATCGCGCTTACGACCGCGGCATGAACCACGCCATGCAGATCGTGGATGACCTGGGCGAGGACATGGACCTGAAGCAACTGGCGCAGAACCTACCCAAGGCGGCGGACCTGCTGGAGAGCGAGGACGATGCGCCCATCGTGCGCCTGATCAATGCCCTGCTGACCCAGGCAGTGCGCGAGGGCGCATCGGATATTCACATCGAGCCCTTCGAGACGCGCTCCGTGGTGCGCTTTCGTCTGGACGGCATCCTGCGGGACATCGTCGAGCCGCAACAGGTGTTGCACGGTGTCATCGCCTCGCGCATCAAGATCATGGCGCGCCTCGATATCGCCGAGAAGCGTCTGCCCCAGGACGGCCGCATCACCCTGCGCCTGGCGGGCCGGCCCGTGGACGTGCGTGTCTCCACCCTGCCCACGGGACATGGCGAGCGCGTGGTGTTGCGTCTCCTGGATAAACAGGCTGGACGGTTGAATCTCACCAGCCTAGGGATGGCCCCGACAACCCTTGATCGGCTGGATCATCTGATCCACCAGCCCCACGGCATCATCCTGGTTACCGGCCCCACGGGCTCGGGCAAGACCACGACGCTGTATGCCGGGCTGTCGCAGCTGGATGCCAAGCGCTACAACATCGTCACGGTGGAAGACCCCATCGAATATGACCTGGACGGCGTGGGCCAGACCCAGGTGAATGCGAAGATCGAACTCACCTTCGCCCGCGCCCTGCGCGCCATTCTGCGCCAGGACCCGGACATCATCATGATCGGTGAAATCCGCGACCTCGAGACCGCGCAGATCGCGGTGCAGGCGAGCCTCACCGGCCATTTGGTGCTCGCCACCCTGCATACCAACGACGCCGTGGGCGCGGTGACGCGTCTGGTGGACATGGGGGTCGAGCCGTTCCTGGTGGCATCGAGCCTGTTGGGCGTGGTGGCGCAGCGTCTGGTGCGCAAACTCTGTCCCGAATGCCGCCAGCCGCATGTGCCGGACGCCACCGAGGCGGACCTGCTGGAGCAGACACCGGAGGAGGGCGGGTCTATTACGATCAACACCGCCGTCGGCTGCCCGGTGTGCAGTCACACGGGCTACCACGGACGCAGCGGTGTGTATGAACTGCTGGAAGTGAATGATGCCTTGCGTGGCCTGATCCACGATGGCGCCTCGGAAGGCCGCCTGCGGGAACATGCCCGCGCCCACGGCATGCGCACCCTGCGCCAGGACGGCCTGCGCTGGGTACGCGCCGGCGAGACCAGCCTGGAAGAAGTCCTGCGCGTGTCGCGCGAGACCGGCTGATGGCGGCCTACGAATACGCCGCCCTGGACGCCCAGGGCCGATCGGTTAAAGGTGTACTGGAGGGCGACGCCGAGCGCCAGGTACGCGCGGCATTACGCGAACGCGGCCTCACCCCCCTGAAGGTGGAGCCGATACAAGGGGGCAGTGACCAAGCCGGTGCAGACAAGAAAACCGGCAGGCCGGCGTTCCGCCGCCGCCGCAAGATTTCCGGCAGCGAGCTGGCCCTGCTCACGCGCCAGTTCGCCACCCTGGTGCACGCCGGCCTCACCATCGAGGAGTGTTTGAATGCCTTGATCGAACAGACCGAGTCGGCACGCACCCGCGGCGTGCTGGCGGCGGTGCGCGGCCGCGTGCTGGAAGGCCAGCCCATGGCCCGCAGCATGCAGGATTTCCCCGATGCCTTTCCCGATATCTACCGCAACATGGTGGACGCGGGCGAACAATCCGGCCGCCTGGATGAAGTGCTGGAGCGCCTGGCGGACTACACCGAGAACCGTCAGGCCCTGCAGAATAAAGTCACCCTGGCCTTTGTCTATCCGGCGCTGGTGACCCTGGTGGCGGTGACGGTGGTGAGTTTTCTGCTGGTGTTCGTGGTGCCGCAGGTAACGCGCGTGTTCGTCAATAGCGGTCAGAGGCTGCCGTTGCCGACGGTGGTCCTCATCGGCATCAGCGATTTTGTGCGTGCCGTGGGCATCTGGTGGCTGGTGGGTGGCGTGGCGCTGTTCGTGGGGATACGCATGGCACTCAAGGAGCCGCATCTGCGCCTGCGTTGGCACCATGCCATGTTGCGCCTGCCCTTGTTCGGCCGCCTGGTGCGCGGCGTCAACGCCGCGCGCCTCACCAGCACCCTTGGCATCCTCACCGCCAGCGGTATCCCGTTGTTGAACGCCATGCAGTCGGCGGTGCAGGTGGTAACCAACCTGCCGATGCGCGCCGCGGTGGACGACGCGCTGAAGCAGGTGCGTGAGGGCGGCAGCCTGTCGCGCGCCCTGGCGAAGCCGAAATTATTTCCGCCCATGGTGATCCACCTGATCGCCAGCGGTGAAGCCAGTGGCCGCATGGACCAGATGCTGATGCGCGCCTCCGAGGCGCAGACACGTGAACTGGAAACCTGGGTGGCGGCGCTGACGGCCTTGCTTGAGCCGGTGCTGATCCTGGTGATGGGCGGTATCGTATTGTTTATCGTGCTGGCCATCATGCTGCCGATTATTGAAATGAACCAATTGATCAAGTGAGGAGTGCAATGTTGAACAAGCAGCAAGGTTTTACCCTGATCGAACTGTTGGTGGTGATCACCATTATTACCATACTCGGTGCACTCATCGTGCCGCGCATCATGGATCGGCCGGATCAGGCGCGGGTGGTGGCGGCGAAGAACGATATCCGCGCCATCGAAAGCGCGCTTAATCTCTATCGCCTCGACAATGGTGTTTATCCCAGCACCGAACAAGGCTTGAACGCCTTGGTGCTAAAACCCAATACCGGCACTATTCCGCGCAACTGGAAGGTTGGCGGCTATCTCGATCACCTGCAGAAAGATCCCTGGGATCACGACTACCAATACATCAGCCCGGGTACCCACGGCGATATCGACATCTTCACCTATGGCCGCGATGGTCAGCCGGGCGGTGAAGGTTACGATGCCGACATCGGCTCCTGGGATCTCGGCAAGTAACCACCACATGTCCTCCGGCAACCGCGGCTTCACGCTGATCGAAGTGCTGGTGGTGGTGATGTTGATGGTCATCGTGGTCGCCATGGTCGGGCTCAAGATCGGCGGGGACGAGGGCCGCGCGGTGCGCCAGGAGGCTGATCGTTTGAGCGTGCTGCTACAGACTGCCCAGCAGGAGTCCATCCTGCAGGGCCGGGTGCTGGCGCTGACCCTGCAGGGCGAGGGTTACGCGTTTCAGGGCCTGGACGACAAGCGCAAATTCAACAATCTCAAGGATCCTGTCTTACGCCCACGGGAGTTGCCCGCGGCCATGGCCATCCTCTCCGTCACCCTCGACGGCGTGCCGGCGGAAAAAGATCCGCGCATCATCCTCTATCCCACCGGCGAGTTGCCCCAGGCGTTTGTCATCACCCTCGGTCAGGGCGAGGCGCGCTGGCAGGTGAGAGGCGCTTTGAATGGCACCATCCAATCCGCCGCACCCGATGCCCCCAATGCCTAAGCACGTCCAGGGCGGTTTTACCCTGGCGGAGGTGCTGGTGGCCCTGGCGGTGCTGGCCATCGCCCTGGCGGCGGTGTTGGGGGTAACGTCCCAATCCATCCAGACCACCATCGCTTTGCGCGATCGCACCCTGGCTATGTGGCAGGCGCAGGATCGCATGACCCTGCACCAGCTGCGGCACGACTGGCCGGCGGCCGACACCACCACCGGCGAATCGCCAGTGAATGGTCGCACTTGGTACTGGAAAGAACAGGTGTCCACCACTCCCCAGGTGGACATCCTTCGGGTTGAGATCGAGATACGCGCGGACGAAAAGAAAGAAGTGTTGGGGCATCTGGTGGGTTACTTGCGCAAGCCATGACCCACTCCCTTCACAGCGCGCAGGCGCGTACGTCACGACCCCAGCAAGGGTTTACCCTGCTGGAGGTGATCATTGCCATTTCGATCTTCGCCCTGGTGTCGGCCATGGCCTATAGCGGTCTGGCCAATGTGCTGCGCAGCCGCGAGCGGGTGGAGGCGGAGCGCACCACCTGGCGCGTCTTCAGCATGTTGTATCTGCGCATGGAGGACGACCTGGCCGAGGCGCGACCGCGCACGATCCGGGATAGCAACGGCGCGATCCTTAACGCCATGCAGGGGCAGGCGACAGATAGCCGCGCCCTGGGGGCGCCGGCCCTGGAGTTCACCCGTGGCGGAATTTTTCTGCCGCCCGCGGAGGACACCAGCACCCCAACTGCCGTGACCCCGCCCACCACCCCGCGTCGCGCGGCACGCAGTGATTTGCAACGTGTGGCCTATCGTTTGAAAGACGGCAAGTTGTGGCGTCTTACCTGGCTGGACCTGGATCGTGGCCCGCAAAGCGAGCCACAGGAGACCAACTTGCTCGACGGCATCGGGGATGAAGTGCAGGAGTTCCAGGTGCATTTCTATGATGCGAAGGACGGCTGGGTGGACAGTTGGCCGCCCAACGCGGCCAACGGGTTCCCCAGGAATCCGCAGGAACTGCCGCGCGGCGTGGAAGTGCGCCTGGTGCTGAAAGGACGCGGTGAGTTCAAGCGTCTGTTTCTGATTCATGAATAAATCCCGTTGCCCCACGTGGCACCTCAAGCGCCCACGGCGGGCGAAACCTTTTGGACTACGCCAGCGGGGACTGGCCCTGGTCACCGCCATGTTGATCGTTGCCATCGTGGCGGCCCTCGCCGCTTCTCTCAGCCTTGGTCAGCAGGTGTGGTTGCGCCAGGCGCAGAACATCAACGACCGCGCCCAGGCGGATAAGGTATCCCAAGCCGCCTTGCAGTGGGCGAAGCTCATCTTGCTGGAGGACGCCAAGAAAAACCCGACGATCGATGACCTGACCGAGAACTGGGCCAAGCCGCTGCCGCCCATCTCGGTGGAGGGCGGGGCGATGACGGGCCGGATACGCGATGCCCAGGGGCGGTTTAACTTGAACAGTCTGTTGCGCAGCGGTAATCCGAGCACGCCGGACATAAACGTTTATCGCCGGCTGTTGCAGTCCCTGTCCCTCAACGACAGCTTGTTGATCGACAGCCTGCTGGACTGGATAGATGCCGATGCCGACGCCAAGCCTGCCGGTGCTGAAGATACTTATTATCTTACCCTGCAGCCACCCTATCGGGCGGCCAACCAGCGGCTGGAGAGTGTGGAGGAGTTGCGTCTGGTGAAGGGTTACGACGCCAAGACCGTGGAGTTGCTGCGGCCCTATGTGAGTGCGCTGCCGGAGCCCACCGCCGTCAACATCAACACCGCCGACGCGCGCGTCTTGAGCGCCCTGTTCGCGCAGCTGCCCCAGAGTACGGCGCAGCAGCTGGTGGAACAGCGCGACAAGACCCCGTTCAAGGACAATAACGACCTGATACAGCGCGCCGGCATGACACCCGAGGCTGGCGTTAGTTACGGGGTGACCAGCGCCTACTTCTACGTGTACATCGACACGCTCTTCGGCCGTCTGCAACACAGCCGCCAAGTGCTGGTGCACCGCGTGGCGGGACAGGGCATCGACACGCTTTGGCAGGTGGACGTTTTGGGTCCGCCGCCCGCGGAGACCGGCACGCCGTGAGGCCGGTCTTGGGCGATACATACCCCTCCGCGACAGGAACCGGCATAATGTGTTAAATGGATAGCGGAAATTTATTGGGGCCTCTAAAAATTCGGGAATGTAGGGTGGATTAAGCGCAGCGTATCCCCCTTGAGGGTAGGGTGCCATAAGCCAGTATGATTTTGTTGGGTTCGCCGCTATCGCGGCTTAACCCAACCTACATAACAATCCGATTCTTAAATAAGGGGTTTCCTTATCTTCAAAATCTTTTAAGTGTGAAGGTGCGAGTGGCTAGATGAACCATAATAAACCCGGTCGGACCACCGACTGCACCGCGGCATCGACGCGGACGCCGAGGATCCCATGACAACCCGATTACCCTCTCTCAAGCTGGGCGAAAGCGGCACGCTGGTGCTGCGTCTGCCCCGGGACTGGCCGGAGTCCGGGGCGGCTATCCCCTGGTGGTGGGGCGCGGGCGCCAAGGCGGCACAGCACGGCGTGGTGGAGCAGCTGAGCGATCTGCCGCCCTTTACCCGTGGCGCACGGGTCCAGGTGTGGTCACCGGCCACGGATACCCTGCTGGCGCGCGTCACGTTGCCGACCCGCACGCGCGCCAAAATCCTCCAGGCCCTGCCCTTCGCCTTGGAGGATCAGGTCCTGGGCGAACCGGAGAGTCAGAGTTACTCCTACCGCCCCCAAGCCGACGGCAGCCTGGCGGTGGCCGTGTCCGAGCGCCGCCGCTTGCAGGCCTGGACGGATGCCCTGCAGGCCGCCGGGCGTTCCGCCGCCAATCTTTGTCCCGCTACCCTCAAGGTTCCGTACGAGGAGGGGCGTTGGTCGCTGGCGGCAGAGGATGAGGAAGGGATGTTGCGCACCGGGCCGATGTCAGGTTTGGCCTGCGCACTGTCCGCCGACCTGTCAGTCCCCTTGACCCTGAGTATTGCTTTGCGCGAGGCGCGTGAAGGCGCACAACCGCCGACGGGACTGGTGGTGTATAACCCGCCCGCGGGTTTGGACGTAGCGGCGTGGTCCGAGGCGCTGCAGCTGCCGGTGGAGGCGCGTGTGCAGGATTACTGGGCACAGGGACCCACCAGCCCGCCGCCGATCAATCTGCTGGAGCGCGAGTTTGCCGGATCGGGTGGCGACAGCCTGCCTCTGGCCAAGCTGCGGCCCGCGGCCATTATGCTGGCTATCTGGATGGTGGTGGGTTTCGGTTTCAACCTGTGGGAGTGGTGGCAGTTGAAACACACCTATAGCGCGCAGCGCGCGGAGATGCTGGCCTTGTTCAAAACCAGTTTTCCCACCGCCAAGCTGGTGGGCGAACCCGCGCCGCTCATGGCGCGTAACCTCGCGGCCCTGCAGAGCGGCAGCGGCAGCCTGGCGCCCAACGATCTGTTGCCGCTACTGGCGAGCGCCGCACCCGCCCTGCAGTCCGCACCGCAGGCGCACTTGCGCACAGCACAATATGCCGAGAATAGCTTGACCCTGGATATCACCCTGGCGGACTTCCAGGGGATGGAGACGTTGAAGAATGCGTTCATCAGTCACGGCCTGCAGGCCGAGGTGTTGAGCGCCAACAACCGCGAAGGTGTCGTCGATGGTCGGGTGAAGCTGAAGGCCGGAGGCCGTCCATGAAGGAGACCGCACTGGCCTTCCTGGCCCCTTACCGCGCGCGCTGGCAGGCGCTGGAACCGCGTGAGCGTCTGGTGGCCTCCCTCTTCGCCGGCGGCATGCTGCTGTTTCTTTTTTATATCCTGTTGTGGTCGACCATGCAGAGTGAACTGTCGCGCCTGCGCGTGTCGGTGCCGCAGGACAAAATCAAGTTGAGCCAGATGCGCGTGCAGGCGTCGCAGGTATCGCAGCTGCGCGCGCGCGGCGCCCAGGTGCGCGCGCAGGGTATCAATATCCTCGCCACCCTCGAGCAAACCGCCAATGCCCGCGGCCTGAAACAAAACATCACGCGCATGGAGCCGGACGGCCCCACAGGGGCGCACATCAACCTCGAAGGCATCGCCTTCGACGTGCTGGTGTCGTGGCTGAACGACTTGCAGACGCAGAACGCGATCCGCGTCGAAAGCGCCACCATCGAGGCGCAACCCGCCCCGGGCGTGGTCAAGGCGCGCCTGACCTTGCGCAGCCCGGCGGCATGATGCGGCGGGTTGGGCGGGTCATCGGGCTGGGGCTGGCGTTTTGCCTGCTGTTTTTGATCTTCCTGGTGGCCACGGCGCCAGCGACGTGGCTGGCGTGGGGGGTGGCGCGGGGGAGTCGGGGGGTGGTGAATATCAATGCGCCCGTCGGCGGTTTCTGGCGGGGCAGTGCGACGTTGGTGATACACGAGGCCACCTCGCCGCCCCGCGACCTCGGCCAGATATCCTGGAATGTGCATGCCTTGTGGTTGTTCTTGGGGCGAGCTCAGATCGAGTTGCGTTTGGTGGATAGCAACATCGATCTGCATGGGTTGGTTGGCATCACCCACAACACACTTTATCTCGACGATGTGAGCGCCGACATCAATGCCACCTATGCAAGTATTGTGTATCCCCCCGCGGCGTTGTTTAGCCCCGATGGCCGCGTGACCTTGCGCGCGCCGGCCGTCAAGATTCGGCAAGGCTCCATGACGGGCAAGGCTGAGATGACCTGGGCGAACGCCGCCGCGTCTTTATCCAACGGCAAGGTGCTGGGAGATTACCGGCTGACGCTTGATGGACAAGGACAGTCAGTGCCCTTGAAGCTCGAAACCTTGAAGGGAAAATTAAAACTCGATGGGCAGGGGATGTGGCAGCCGGATAGCGGGCAGGTACAGCTCAGTGGCAATGCAGTGCCGCAGGAGCAGTCGAGTGATGTGGATGCCTTGCTTCGGTTGATGGGGCCGGATCTGGGGGGAGGGCGGCGGGCTTGGAAATTCGAACAGAATATAGTGGCGTTTGGCGGGTAGCGGCTGTTAATTTCCGAAAGTTCGGCTAGGTGTGAGTGGTTTTCTCTCGGTGTAAAATCACCAATCCGACACCCCCGCCAATCAGGTCTGTTGCGACCAGCCATATCCGGGACAGTACAGTGATGGCAACCGCGTCGCTCAGGGGCATGAATGGGGTCAGCGCCGCGATGCTCACGGCCTCTCGTACACCAATACCGCCGGGAGCGAATAACGCCAAAAAACCCGCGCTGATACCAGCAGTGTTAGCGAGCACCAATGCCAGGAGGAGCCCGAAGGAAAGAGCCTCCCGTTGCAGGAAGGTCATGAACAGGCCAGCGAAAACAAGGCCTGACAACAACCAGATGACGCCGTATGCGGCTAGAAATCGTAGGTAAGGGAATGATGACGCTGGAACGTCAGCGACAGTCTTAAGATAACCAAACCTGCTTAGTTTTTGGAGCAACCAAGTTAACAATAGGCTGTGATAACGCGCGATGATGATAGCACTGAGTATCGACAGCAGGCCAATGGACCATGCAGCAGGTGTCTGGAAAACAACAGCCGTTAATATCCCAGTGAGCACAAGTCCTGCATGGATAAGTAGCACCTGTTCCAGATAGGTGGCAACCGTGGTTTTTGCGGTGCTTATACCCTGTTGGCTCATGTGTGACCCGCGTGCGACCATGCCCCAAATCTTCCCAGGAAGGTATTTACCGAGGCCCACAAGTGTCATATGTGAAAAGCTTGTCAGCAATGGTATACGAGCGCGTGTTATTTTCTGTGCGATACTTTTCCAGGTAACAGAGAGGAGCAGCCAAAATGCAACTTGCAATACAATGGTCAGCGCGAAGTACTTAGTATCGAAATCGATATTATGACTAAAATGATCGACTAGACTATCCAGGTAACGCGCGATCAATACGCTGCACGCGACGATAAATATAACCAACCATGATCTCTTGGCTATTAAAAAGATGGTCTTGCCGTAGTGCAGAATGGATCGTGGCATAAAAGTTCAGGGTTGATCGACACGCTTAACCAGCACCCAGAGATAGCCGGGCAGAAGGCGATACAGGGGGCGCGCCAGCCATCGAAACAAAAAATGCAGAAGACGGTTTTTAATCAGATCGTTTGCGTGATATTTGTCCGGGTTATCAATTACCTTGAGCGTGTAATCGCGAACCTCGAAATCTGCGACAAGTTTTTTTAGCGCGCTTAGGCCCAGTGGTTTTTCAAGGTAGCCGTCTGGGTATCCAAGAGGTTTTAATATCACTTGCGCCAGCCTTTGTGGCATCCAATGGATCAGGAGAAGGTGATAGTGGGGTTCCATGGGCCACGCAGCGTTCATCGCGGAGAAGTACACGATACCACCAGGCTTGATGACTCGCTTTATCTCCGCAAACAGTGAGTGTGCATCTGGGACATGTTCGTAGGTATGATTGCAAATAACAATGTCGATAGAGCAACTGGCAAAGGGTAGGTGCATGGCATCGCCCGTCACGCTGGCGCGCAAGCTGGTTGGCTTGGGGAGGACCGCGCTATCCATATCAACGCCGACTGCGAATTTCGGTGCAAGTTGTTCCGTAACGACATCAAGCAGCAAGGCATTGGAGCAACCAATATCCAGGAGCGTGTTAACCGGCCTGTCCCCGATGGCGTCCGATAGGATGCTTGCTACTTTCAAGCCTTTTATTCTACGACGTCCTGCATCCTCCATTATCGGATAGACGGTGCTGAAATTCTGCGCGACTTTTTTGAGATTGCTATCCACTATTTATACTTATCGCCATGTGCCTGGAAGTAGATATGCGACGGTTTCAGAAAGTAGCCAAGACTGACCCCGCAGGTAATCGGGACGCTCGCGAGCCGTAACACCTTTTCAAGTAGTGGATGCGGCCGGTCAACGAATCTGCGGGTAAGCAGGGTGCTGACTTTTCTGTTTAACTCACGGAACGGCGTGTTGCCCGACTTATGCAAGGATATAGACACGAATCCCGCGTGTGTCAGGAAATAGCGCAGAACATCAGGTGAGAACCAGAGAAAATGGTGTGGTGGCAGATCGCCGTTGTTAATTTTTCTGTCGAACTCCGCCATGAAGCGGACACGATTCGGTACGCTACCAGCGAGCCAACCGCCCGGTTTAAGCAGTGATTTAACTAGGCTGATAAATTGTAACGGATTATCTTGATGTTCCAGCACCTCAAAGAATGTGATCACATCAAATTTTTTGTTATTTCGCTTTGCATCGGCGACAAAATCGTTTATCGACGCTGTCGATAATGTATCAAGATTAAATTTATTTTTCGCCGCCATAATGCTGTTTGAATCCAGATCTATCCCATAGACGTCAAATCCTGTTTCTCGTGCCTTCGCAAGAAATGCGCCATCTCCGCAGCCGATGTCGAGGAGAGTGCCAGACTTTCCCGGCAGGTAGTCGAAAAACGGTAAGGTCCATTGTGGGAAGGGTCGTGTTCCACTATGGTAGCTGCTATACGCCTCATATCCTTCAGATGTATAGAACTCAGGTATTATCTGTAACGGAGTCCAGTATTCCAGTCCGCATTTGTCGCAGTGGTACAGCTCATATTTTTCCTCCTTGTATGGCGAAATGAAGTCTTGGATAGGAGGCGTTTTTGTTTCGCTCGTGCATATGGGGCAGAGAGTCATTTTATGCCCCGCGTGGGTGTCAGTAGCCAGTCCCAGGTGCGGCGGATGCCATTTTCGAGTGTTACCATTGGTTTCCAGCCAAGATCCGCTTGAATGCGATGACAGTCGAGCACGATACGTTTTACGTCGATAGAACGCGAGCTGCTGTACCGGATATCTAATGGCTTGTTGCAGGTCGCCTTTATGATATCGGCCAATTGGTTCAAGCTGTGCCCCTCTCCGGCGCCTATATTGTAGATATCGTTAGGAGCATGGCATTGCATGACCTGCATGCAAGCCTCGACCAGATCATCAAGATAAAGAAAATCCCGCACGACTTCACCATCACCCCAAATATCGATCGGTTGATTGTCGAGACAGCGCTGTAGCATGGTACGGACGATACCAAAGTTTTGCAGTAATGGTTGTTCCGGCCCATATAAGTTGGACGGTCTGAGTATGGAGACCCTACGTTTGTATGTGCGTTTATAGGTCAACAGAAACGCCTCAGTGGCTATTTTTCCCGCACCGTAATAGGACAGTGAGGCGAGCGGTGTGGTCTCAGTGGCCATTTGATCGCCAGGGTTTCCATAAACAGTCCCACCAGAAGATATGTAGATTAATTTTGTCTGCGGGAAATTATGCAGCACTTCCAAGAAACGTAACGTAGGGAAGATATTTAGTTCGGCTTCCAGTGATGGATCCTTCGCAGAAATCGTTGGGGTTGTCCCCGAGGCTAGGTGGAACACGACCCCGCATTCTGGCAAAAGCCTACGCAATAATTCCACATTTCCAAGTCCACCTGCGTGAACGGCAACACCCGCTTCCTGGCTGGCGATGGGCTCGCGAACCAGGTGATGTACGCCATAGCCATCCCTCTTCAGTCGTCTGGTTAGGGCCGCCCCAAGAAATCCACTTCCCCCGATCAGCAGTACCGTTGTTTCTTTATTCATGATTTTCAATCAGCTCATGATATGCACGCTCGTATCGTTTGGCACAGTCCGTCCATGTGCCAACATTGTCCTGCAGCCACTTTTTGGCGGCGGCACCTATCTGTTTATTGGTCGTGGGATTGGCAAGCCCAGTCACTGCTTGCGAAAATTCTATTTCATTCTGGACGAGTCGGCCGGTTACTCCATCGTGAATTACATCACTGTGTGCGGGTATATGGGAAGCGACGACAGGCAAGCCCGCGGCCATGGCTTCGAGGATGACCTGGGGTCGTCCTTCATCGTGATTGCTTAAAGAGATAATTCCCGTGGCCTTGGGAAACCAAACGCTTTCGAGTTCCTTGGGGTGTGTGGGTCCATGGTAATTGACCCAGGACGGTATCGTCATCGAATCCTGTAGCGGGCCGAACAGGTGTAGCTCGCGACTTCCATTGAAAATAGCTTTTCCCCACTCAAACAAAGGACCGATCTTTTTGGCTGTGAGTCTTGAAACGACGATCCATTTTTCCGGTTCATCCCAGTTGACGCAGCGTTCCAGGTCGAGCCATATGCCGTCGACGCCAAAAGGGATGGCGTGCACTTTCGCGATGTCGCCAAACTTCTCCTCAAGAACAGGAACCATCCACCCGGC
>JAYUBZ010000141.1:0-3917 GCA_043740595.1 Gammaproteobacteria bacterium | reverse complement strand
GCGGCGCACTGCTCAACACCCTCCTGGCCCGCGCCCAGCGGGCCTGCTGCCAGGCCATGGAAGTCAGAATGGTCGGACCGGTGGATCTGGATGACGTGGAGCAGGCCTTCGTCGAGATGTTCCGCGAAGAATGGCGCCGCGCACGCGGCGCCACACCGCTGAATACCATCGCCATCGTGGACGACGCGCCCACGCAGCAATATCTCTATCCGGAATTCGTGCTGTTTCAACGGCTGTTTGCGCGCCACCACATCACCTGCGTCATCGCCGATGCCAGCGAACTCGGCTTGCGCGATGGAATCCTGTACCACCAGGACCTGCCGATCGATCTGGTCTATAACCGCCTGACGGATTTTTCCCTGGCCGAGCCGCCACACACCCCACTGCGCGACGCCTATGTGAACCGGCAGGTGGTGGTAACGCCCCACCCCCGCGCCCATGCCCTGTATGCGGACAAGCGCAACCTGGCGGTCCTCGCCGACGCCCAGCGCCTGCGTGACTGGGGGGTTGCGGAAGGCGTGATCACGACCCTGTGCAGCGGCATACCGCAGACGCGGGATGTCGAGCCGGCCAATGCCGACGCCCTATGGGCACAGCGCAAGCAACTGTTCTTCAAGCCCGCCACCGGCTATGGCGGCAAGGCGGCCTATCGCGGGGACAAACTCACCAAGCGCGCCTGGGGCGATATCCTGCAGGGCCGCTATGTGGCTCAAGCCCTGGTACAGCCGAGCGAACGGCAGCTGCGCGTGGCACAGGAAAATATTTTTCTGAAGCTCGATCTGCGCAACTATGTCTACGCCGGCCGGGTCCAGCTGCTGACCTCGCGCCTCTACCAAGGCCAGACCACCAACTTCCGTACCCCCGGCGGCGGCTTCGCGCCGGTATTCTGGCCGCGGGACGAGTGATGTCGAGGACGCCGCGGAGAATCGCATTGTCATTCCCCGGTCATCCGAAGGCTCTATCGTTGCACAGCGCATTTTTTATCCGAAACATAGCGACATATATAACACCTGGTTTGTAGGGTGGGCATCGCCCACCACGCTGGCTACGGCCGGAGCACGCTGGTGGGCGATGCCTACCCTACAGCTACTGAGCACTCTATCGTTGCACAGCGCATTCTTTATCGATTTTTTATGAGACGACCCATGACCAATGCCACTGCCACCGCCCCTGCTGCTATTAAGACCCGCATCCTGTTCCTGTGTACTGGTAACTCCTGTCGCTCACAAATGGCCGAAGGCTGGGCCAACCACCTGGGCAGCCCCTGGCTGGAGGCACAGTCTGCCGGCATCGAGGCCCACGGCAAGAACCCGCGCGCCATCGCCGTCATGCGCGAGGCCGGTGTCGATATCGCGCAGCAGGAATCCACGCGCGTGACACCGGAAATGCTGGCGTGGGCCGACTTGGTGGTGACCGTGTGCGGCCATGCCGATGAGCATTGTCCGGTGCTGCCAGCAAGCGTAAAAAAATTGCACTGGCCGCTCAACGACCCGGCCAAGGCGATCGGCGATATACAGGAACGTATGAGTGCCGCGGGAGACAGGACGTCGGACGCGGCCTCGGAAGAGGCCGTCATGGCGATGTTCCGCGCAACCCGCGATGAGGTGCGGCGGCGGGTGGAAACACTCGTCGACGACACCCGCCACGGCAAAAGCAACGACGTTCAACGAACCAGGTAATGACATGAGCGCACAGTATGAAGCCACCGCCAAGCAGGCAAACAGCAGCGGACTCGGCCTGTTCGAGCGCTACCTGAGCTTGTGGGTGTTTGTGTGTATCGCCCTGGGCATCGTGCTGGGCCAGTGGCTGCCCGGGGTGTTTCATGCCGTGGGCGCGCTGGAGGTGGCGCACATCAACCTGCCGGTGGCGGGACTCATCTGGCTGATGATCTTTCCCATGCTGCTCAAGGTGGATTTTGGCGTGTTGCACCGCAGCACGGCCCACTGGAAAGGCATGGGCGTCACGCTCTTGGTGAATTGGGCGGTGAAGCCGTTTTCCATGGCGCTGCTTGGCTGGTTTTTTATCGACTTTCTTTTTCGCCCCTGGCTGCCGGCGGAACAGGTCGCCTCGTATATCGCCGGACTGATACTCCTGGCCGCCGCGCCCTGCACCGCCATGGTCTTCGTCTGGAGCCACCTCACCCGCGGCGAACCGCACTTCACCCTGACCCAGGTGGCGCTGAACGATGTCATCATGATCTTCGCCTTCGCGCCCATCGTCGGCCTGCTGCTCGGACTGTCGGCCATCAGTGTGCCGTGGCAAACCCTGTTGCTGTCGGTGGCGCTGTATATCGTAGCACCCCTGGCCGCGGCCACCCTGGTACGACGCACTCTTCTGCGGCAACCCCATGGCGAGACACAGCTGGCGCAGATACTTAAAGTACTGCAACCGGTGTCGCTGGCGGCACTGCTTGCCACCCTGGTGCTGTTATTCGGCTTCCAGGGGGAACAGATCGTGCATCAGCCCCGGGTCATCGCGCTGCTCGCCGTGCCAATCCTGTTACAGGTGGTGTTGAATTCCGGGTTGGCCTATGTGCTCAACCGCCGGCTGGGATCGCCGCACTGCATCGCCGGTCCCTCGGCACTCATCGGCGCCAGTAATTTCTTTGAGCTCGCCGTCGCCACGGCCATCGCGCTGTTTGGCTTCGAGTCCGGCGCGGCACTCGCCACGGTGGTCGGCGTGCTCATCGAAGTGCCGGTGATGCTGGCGGTGGCGTGGGTAGTCAATCGCTCGCGTCCCTGGTATGAACGCGGCCCTGGGATTCCTTCGTATGAACAATGCTGCCCCGTCGGTGTGCACCCCGCTCCCGCGCAGTAGGCGCATCCATGACAGCGGGGCACGTTCGCGCATTCCCAAAACCAGCGTAGCCCCTCAATGCGCGCTGTCACAAAGCATTAACCACGCCGAAAAAATCAGCGAGAATGGGACGCTGGCTTCGGTCCCGGCCGGGCCACCCCCCAGCATTCCCGGGGAAAGCGGTTTAAATACGCAGTTTCATCAACTCACCACGCGTGTTCATCAAACTGTCACATGACCAAGCGATCATGGCGCTGCCTGAAACAACCTACAACCTCCGTGGAGACATCGAATGAGCAATCTGAGCATGATCAAGCGCTACGTTGCCGCGGCCACACTCGCCGGGTTCGGCTTGTGGTCCGGGCTGGCAGCAGCGACAGATATCAATGGCGCCGGCGCGACCTTCCCTTATCCTATTTACGCCAAGTGGGCAGACGCCTATAAGACCAAGACCGGTCTGGGGATGAACTACCAGTCCATCGGTTCCGGCGGCGGCATCAAGCAGATCACTGCCAAGACCGTGGATTTCGGCGCCTCCGACGCCCCGCTGACGGTGGAAAAACTCAAGGAAATCGGCCTCATCCAGTTCCCCATGGTCATGGGTGGCGTGGTGCCGGTATTGAACGTCCCCGGCATCAAGGCCGGCGAATTAAAACTGACGGGCGCGCTGATTGCCGACATCTACCTGGGCAAGATCACCCACTGGAACGACGCGGCCATCGCCAAATTGAACCCAGGCATGAAGCTGCCGAACGAGAAGATCACCGTGGTCGGCCGTTCCGATGGCTCGGGCACCACCTTCATCTTTACCCATTACCTGGTCAAGATGAGCCCCGAATTCAAAGAGAAGATCGGTAACAACACCTCCGTCTCCTGGCCCGCGGGCGTGGGCGGCAAGGGCAATGAAGGCGTTGCCTCCTATGTTCAGCGCATTAAGGGTGCCATCGGCTACGTGGAATATGCCTATGCCCTGCAGAACAAGATGACCTACGCCCTGCTGCAGAACCAGGCCGGCAAGTTCGTCAAGCCGGACAGCGATTCCTTCAAGGCCGCGGCGGCCAACGCCGACTGGGCCCACACCCCGGGCTTCAACCTGATGCTCACCGATCAGCCGGGTGCCG
>JAYUBZ010000140.1:0-7419 GCA_043740595.1 Gammaproteobacteria bacterium | reverse complement strand
GCCGTGTGGGCACAAGTGCAACCGGATGCGTCCCAGCGGGCGCAGGCCTGCCGCGCGGCCCTCGACATGGCCCGTGCGGCGGATGGGTTCAGTCAGTCCATTGCCTCCGTGGAGTTCGACACACGTCTCGGTCTGCACGCCGGGCCGATCATGCTGGGCAATATCGGTACGGTGGATCACTTCGAGTACCGTGCCGTGGGCGACATCGTGAATACCTCCGCGCGCCTGCAGGCGCTGAATAAAATTCTCGGCACCCAGGTGCTGGCCTCGCGTGAAACGACCGACGGCCTCGACGAGTTCGTGCTGCGTGCCATGGGCGTGTTCCGCGTGCCGGGCAAGACCAAGCCAACCGCTGTGGTGGAATTGTGCGGGTACACGCGGGAGACTACGGACGACCAACAGGCGCTGGTCCGGGACTTCACCGCTGCGCTGACGGAATTCACGCGCGCTGATTTTGTTGCGGCGCGCAACAGTTTTGAGCGGCTGCTGCAACGCTATTCCCAGGATGGTCCCTCGCATTATTATCTGGGCCTGTGCGAGCGCTATCTCGCCAAGCCCCCTGACCTGGGGTGGGATGGCGTGGTGACGGTGGCGGAACATCGGACGCGCCGGCGAATAGTAGCAATGCCTGAAATATAGGCAGTGAACACTGCTCTATTTTGGCGCGCATTGATTGATTGACATTCAACACCGTGTATCGCGATAATGCCACAAAATAGAAAGGTGTCGTTGAGAGCAGCGGGTCTGGATGGCTGATCGTCGCACCGCCACCCGGGTGTGCCTATCTGACCTAAATACCGCCGCCAACCTGTTCAGGTTTCCAGGCGTACTACTTGCCCCAGCCTGTATCGATAAATATAACAAGAGTATGGAGGGCCCGCGCATGCGCGCCGTGGCTAAATGGACGATTTCGTTGTCGGGTTTGTTACTCGCCGGCCTCACCCCCGCGTACGCCGGCGGTTGCGAGCAGCCAGTAGGCCGATTGGTGTCGCTCCAGGGTGTGGTCGAAGCGCATGCCGTGGCGGAAACCCTCTGGCATGCAGTGCAGTTGAACACCACCTTTTGCCAGGGTGATACGATCCGTACCGCGGCGCGCTCCCGCGCCGCCGTGGTACTCGCGACGGAAACTATCGTACGCCTCGATCAGCTCACCACCCTCACGCTTTCCGGCCTCACGGAAAAACCCACTTCCTGGATGGACCTCCTCACCGGCGCGGCGCATTTCATAACGCGCACGCCGCGCGCTTTGCAGATCAAGACACCCTATGTCAATGCCGCCGTCGAAGGCACGGAGTTTGTCGTGCGTGTCGACCAGAAGCATGGCAGCGTCACTGTGCTCGAAGGCCGCGTGTTGGCGGAAAACGCCGAAGGCGCTGTGCGCATGGTCAGCGGCCAGTCCGCGGTGGCCAATGCCGCTCAGCCGCCAGTGCTGCGCCTGGGTGTGCGGCCTGACGATGCCGTGCAGTGGTCGATTTATTATCCGCCGCTGTATGACGCCAAGGCCCTCAGCGGCAGCGCCGACTGGAACGAAGCCGCACGGCGCTCGGCGGATGCCTACCTGGCGGGCGACATGGCCGGCGCCTTCGCCGCCATCGAAGCACTGCCGGATGGCATTACGGACGCCCGTTTCTACAATTACCGTGCTGGGCTGCTGCTCGCCGTGGGCCGATTGGATCAGGCGCAAGCGGACATCGCGCGCTCCCTTAATCTCGCGGCGGATAATGCCCACGCCGAGGCATTGCAGTCAGTGGTGGCACTGGCACGCAACGATAAATCCACGGCCCTCAGTCTGGCCCGCAAGGCCAACGCGCACGATGGGGAATCGGTCCCGGCGTGGATTGCTTTGTCCTACGCGCAACAAGCGGCCTTCGATCTCGATGCTGCGATCGCCAGCATGCAGCAGGCCTTGAGCCGTGACCCTGGCAACGTGCTGGCCTTGGCGCGGTTGTCGGAGTTGTGGTTGTCCCTCGGCGATCTCGCACGCGCCGTGGACACGGCGAACCGCGCCGTCGCCATCAACCCGAACATCGCCCGTACCCAAACGGTGCTCGGTTTTGCCTACCTCACCCAGATCAAAACCACCGAGGCCCGGCAGGCCTTCGAAAAATCCATCAGTCTCGATTCCGCTGATCCGCTGCCGCGCTTAGGCCTGGGCCTGGCCCTGATCCGCACCGGCCAACTCGAAGCCGGCCGGCGCGACATCGAAATCGCCGCCGCCCTCGATCCGAACAACTCCCTCCTCCGCAGCTACCTCGGCAAGGCCTACTACGAAGAGAAGCGCGACCGCCTCGTCGGCCCCCAGCTTGCCATGGCCAAGGGCCTCGACCCCAAGGACCCCACCCCGTGGTTCTACGACGCCATCCGCCTGCAAACCGAGAACCGTCCGGTGGAGGCGCTCAACGACCTGCAGAAATCCATCGAGCTGAACGACAATCGGGCGGTGTATCGGTCGCGGTTGTTGCTGGATGAGGACCTGGCGGCGCGCAGTGCCAGTCTCGGGCGCATCTACAATGATCTCGGGTTTCAGCAACTCGCCCTGGTGCAGGGCTGGCGCTCGATCGATAGCGACCCCAGCGATTATTCCGGTCACCGCCTGTTGGCGGACAATTACGCGGCGCTGCCGCGACATGAAATCGCCCGGGTGAGTGAGCTACTCAAGGCCCAACTGCTGCAGCCGGTCAATATCACGCCGATCCAGCCACAGCTGGCGGAGACCAGCCTCGCTGGTGCGGAGGGATCGGGCCCGGTAGCATCGGGCTACAACGAATACAACCCGCTCTTTACCCGCGACCGCACCGCGCTGCAGCTCGATGGTGTCACGGGCAGCAACAACACCCGCGGCGGCGACGTCATCGTATCCGGTCTGTACAGCGGCTTTTCCTACAGCCTGGGCAGGTTCAACTACAAATCCGACGGCTTCCGTGCGAACAACGACCAGGATCAGGAAATCAGCGATGCCTTCGTGCAGGCGGCGCTCAGCCCGGACGTCAGTGTCCAGGCCGAGTGGCGACGGCGTACCGTGGATAACGGTGATCTTGCCCTTAACTTCGATCCCAACAATTTCTCGCTGCTGAACCGTCGGAATCTGCGCCAGGATACTGATCGCTTCGGTCTGCACTATGCCCCTTCGCACCAATCGGACGTGCTCGTCTCCTGGATCGCGGCTAACCAGGATGCGAGTGTGCGCAGCGTCACGCCACCGGTGACGATAGACGAGCAGACCACTAATAACGGCCACCAGGCCGAGGCGCAGTATCTGTGGCGCGGGGCGAGAGTCAATCTCACGGCCGGTCTAGGTTCCTATGACATCAAGGTAGATACGCACTTTGCCTACGATTGGTCGGCGTTGCCGCCGTTCTTCACGCCCTGCCCATCACCGCCGCTTTCGGTACCGTGCTCGGACCAACAGAACCGCCGGCGCCAGCACGATATGGCCTATCTCTATAGCAACATTACTTACTCACAGGCGCTTATCTGGACTGTAGGCGCAAGCTATGATGCATTGAAGGATGGAGCGCTGAATCTGCACGAAGTCAATCCGAAGCTCGGTCTGCAATGGAGCGTTGCTCCCGACACACAATTGCGATTCGCTTACCTCGAAACGGTCAAACGTTCCTTGCAGGTGAATCAGACGATCGAGCCTACTCAAGTGGCGGGCTTTAATCAGTTCTTTGACGAAGATAATGGGACACGGGCCAAGCTCCGGGGCTTGGGTCTTGATAGTGTGCTTTCCAGAGGTTTATACGGCGGTATCGAAGGGACCCGCCGTACGGCGATAGTACCGCAATTTAATTCTAACCTGGTTGACTTTGCCGAGGACGCGCAGAGAACGTACCGCGGCTATCTCTATTGGACGCCAGTCCTGAACTGGACGTTCAGCGCTGAGGTTCGATCCGAGCTGATTGAGAACAGGTCTCACCCGACGGGGCCCTCGTCCATTGACACCATTGCTCTGCCGCTGGCTGTGCGTTACTTCAGTCCCGGCGGATTCTTTGGCCGACTTGCCGCAACCCATGTGCGCCAAATTGTAGACCAGCTCTCGATTTCGCCCATCGAGGCGACGACCGATTTCTTTGTCGTCGATGCTGGGGTGGGTTACCGTTTTCCCCGGCGGCATGGGACCTTGAGTCTGGAGGTACGCAATCTATTTGATCGGACGTTCTCGTACCAGGACCTGAGTTTCATGAGTTCCGATCAGGTCGCCCCCCCGTATATTCCGGCGCGTCAAACTTACCTTCGTTTCGGACTGAATTTCTGAGTGTTACCGTAACTATTCCAACACCACCAACCAAGAAAGGAGTGATGCATGAGCCATTCAGAAGTATGTTTCCCGCTGTCGCAGGGCGTTATTGCTTCCACACGCCATAAGTGTTTGTCTGTCTTTTCCGCTACATTGGTGATCGCTGGAATTCTCTTGACAGGTTGTGCCACGGCGGCGGACAAGGACGATGCCGTTAAATACCGTTCGGTCGATGTGCCTACGTTTGATGGCGGAACCGCCAAAGAACTTGCCTTTAGCAAGAAGCGCATCGCCCTGGTGTTCGCCGTCGATGAAGATGGCAAGATACAGGCCTTCCGTGCCCCTGAGACCAAGGCCTTTACCGCGGGCGATCTGGCGTTGCATCCCTTGCATGCTGAGTCCATCGCTGCATTCAAGTCGTTTGCAATCATTAAGACCACTAATCCGAAGATCTGCTGGAGTGGTAGCGACGGTACCTGTTATTGCATTTCTTACTAAAAAAACAAGAAGGGACGATGGCGTGAAGGATGAAGCCAGGGACGGTAACACGACTGGCATGGGCAAAGATGAAGGCCTGAAACTGAGGTCTTCTTTTTTAAACCGGCGGGAGTGTTCCTCGCAATCTCAAATCTCAAGGTCTCAAGGGGTCGGACCTTCCCAACGCCTTGAGACCATCACCGTAAGCCCACGAAAAACCAGCCGCCCAGGTCCTTAATCACCGCTTTATACCCCTGAAAACACAACGCGTCGGTACGTTACGTCAATATCCCCTGCCAACAGTTAGCCCACAGATCACCTGTGTCTCCGGACCATCAACAGTTTCTGTGAGATTTATCACAGACCCCCGCCTAGCCCCGCCCTAAAGTAACCACCGTCTCCACTCAAACATCATAGTGATGTGGCGCGCCGGCCCCGAGCCCGGCCATCGCCACACACCGGGAGGTTGCCATGTCATCCACGCTGGACATTAGCCGCTATCACGTGGCACGTCGATTTCTTCAGGCAGGGCGGCGGGATTGGGCACTGGTGCTCGTGGGCGAGCTGCTGCGCTCCAGCTCCGGGCGCCCATTGGCGTTGCGCCTATTGGCGGAAATGTACCGTGAGCCGACGGATGCGCGGACGCGCGATGCGGGCTCTGCGGTACCTGCGCCGGGTTATGCCGCGGCCTTGGCAGCCCTGGATCAGGGTATCCAGGGCTGATCGCCAGGAATGAGTTGATGCCTTGGGCATGCAGGCCATTTCATTTTTTGTGAGGTTGTTCACAGAACACGTAGGCCTTCGGGCATAGACTGACACCAATGCCTGATGCAGTCGATCTCGCACGAATATCAGGCAGTGAACTATAAAAATATCCGATTATTCTGTGTTTGAGAGGAGTTGCTATGACACACATGCATTTTGTTGGTACGGCGCTGATCGCCTTCACGCTGTTTGCAACGCCAATGATCAGTTCAGCGGACGACCTATCGCTGGCCGCCCAACCGCCACCCGTCGATGCAGACAGCCAGCCCATCGCGGTCGTCCACAGCGGCGACGTCAAGAAAGACGATGCATACTCCCTGGCCAGCAAGCGGGCCCGTTCCCCGGAGCCGGCCGAGGGCGTCGATTGTTTCTATGAGGAGAACAAGGCCGAAAAGGATTGCCGCCGCGATAAATCGAGCACGCGCTGATCCAGAAGGTCCACCGCAGAAGTGCGCGCCTCCCGAGGGAGCAACACTGGTAGTACCTCGTTGCTTCCATTGATCCTCCGGCCGTTCAGGTCGGAGGGGTTTTTTCCCCAGAGCAATTACCAGCACTAAGCCAGACTCTCCCTCTCAAGTCGTTCCGTTGATCCAGCCCCTGCGGTTGCGTAGTATAATCCGTGGTGCGGCGTGCTTTCGCCCATCACACCACTGTATTACTATAAGCCACCTCATTACCTCGCCACCCCATTGAGTATGACCTCTGATTTTCCCCCGGATTGGCCGCGCACGGCACCACCCCCTGTGAGTGGTGTATTACGCAGCGCACCGGAGGATTTTATTGTCGACGAGATCCTCACCATCCCGTTGAGCGGGAGCGGGGAGCACGTCTGGCTCAAGGTGCGCAAGCGCGGCTGGACCACTGACCGGGTGGCGCAGCAGCTGGCGCGTGCCGCGGAGGTTGCGCGGCGTGACGTCGGTTATGCGGGGATGAAGGATCGGCACGCCGTGACCACCCAGTGGTTCAGTGTGCAGCTGCCCGGACGCGACGCGCCGCCTTGGGCGGAGAGGTTGCCCTCCGGCATCGAAGTGCTGGAATCAATGCGCCACGCGCGCAAGCTCCAATCCGGCGCGTTGGCGGGTAACCGCTTCGACATTACCCTGCGTGACTGCACCGGTGACCGGGCACTGTTCATGGCACGGGTGGATGCACTGCGCGCCCGCGGCGTGCCTAACTATTTCGGCGAGCAACGCTTCGGCCACCACGGCGCCAATGTGGAACGCGCCCGGGCGATGTTCGCCGGCAAGCTGCGTACCCGGGATCGTGCCCTGCGCGGCATTTATCTTTCGGCTGCGCGTTCTTATCTGTTCAACGAGGTGCTGGCGCAGCGCGTGCATGCCGACAGCTGGGATGCGGGGGTGGACGGCGAGGCCTTCCTGCTCGACGGCAGCCACAGTTTTTTTATCGCCGAACACATGGACGCGCCCCTGACCGCGCGACTGCTTGCCCGGGATATTCATCCGAGCGGTCCGCTGTGGGGAAAAGGCGAGGCGCTGCCGCGCGCCAGTGTGAGGCAGATGGAGGATGAAGTTTTGGCGCGCCACGCGGACCTCGCCGCCGGCCTGGTGGCCGCGGGCCTGCGTCAGGAGCGGCGCGCGCTGCGCTTGTTGCCGCAGGACCTGGCAGCAGAGTGGGTCGATGCCGCTTCCCTGCGTATCGGATTTCAGTTGCCACCGGGCAGTTACGCCACGGTGGTGTTGCGTGAATTGGTTGATTACCGCGTCGCCACGTTGATTGTCGATGAGGACTGATTAACGCCGTCCGCAGGTAGATACAGCGTTCTTCCCGCTCACCATGCCCCGTGGTAGTATTTTTCACCGTGGCCCGCGCACGGGCATGGATGCGCCGCCGCGAAAATAACGCTAGCCGATAAACGTGCCATGAAAATACCCTATTACCAGATCAACGCCTTTACCCGTTCCATAACCGGCGGTAAT
>JAYUBZ010000139.1:0-3576 GCA_043740595.1 Gammaproteobacteria bacterium | reverse complement strand
CACGGCCGCACCGGCAGATACGCATCGAGCGCATGCTGCGCGTCCTGCGGCGACAGCGCATCGTCCATGACCTGGCGGAAGGCGTTGACCACCTTGTCCATGTGGCTCGACTGCGGCGAGAGGCGCAGCACATCCACCTTCAGGGCGCGCAGCGCCGGGATCTCGGCGATCAGGTTGAAGGTGCCGGCGGATTGCGTCTGGATGCCGTTGAGCGTGAGGAATTTCTCATCCTCGCGGGTGCTGAGCGGCATGCCGTCGGGATAATCGCCGCAGCGGAATTCGCACGCGTCCTTCGGCAGGTCGTGGGCGCGGGCGGTGAAGCAGCGCGCGGAAAACGCCAGGGGCAGTTTGCCGAAGGCGAATACCTCGGTCTGCATGCCCGTGGGGCGTTCTGCCTGCAGTGCTGCCAGTGTCGATTGCCCGAGTTCCACCGGCATGACCCAGCGGCACGCGCCGACATCCGCCAGGAGTCGTAGGGTCTCGGCGTTGTAGGTGTTGATATGCGGCCCGGCGACAAACGCGGCGCGGCCTGCCAGCATGTTCACTGCGGCCATGTCGTTCGCCTCGACCAGGTAACGGCCGTTCTCGGCGATACGACGCATGGCGCCGAGTTCCGATGCGGCCTCCACCAGGACCAGGGTCGACAACACCACCTCCTTGCCGGCGTCCGCGAGGCGCGCGGCGAGATCGAGCCAATCCTGGCCGCGCAACGCGCGACGCTTGGAGCAGACGGTCTCGCCGAGATAAACGATGTCCACCGGCCATTGCGCGGCGCGCGCGTAAAAATCCAGGAGGGTGTCGCGGTTCCATAAATAAAGGACGGGGCCGAGGGCGAGTTTCATGCGGGCATCCTGAAGATGTGATTAAATGTCTTTTAAGGGAACCTCTAAAAATTGGGTTTTAATGTAGGTTGGGTTATACCCAAAGGGCTCGCGTACCCAGAGGGCACGCGAGCCGCGATAGCGGCGAACCCAACAAAATCATATTGATTGGTGGATTCGCTGCGCTTAATCCACCCTACATTTCCGAATATTTAGAGGTTCCCTTAACACGTGGAGGCGTACATGAGTATGCCAAGGATATGGGGATTGCCACGGCCGCGAAATGCGCTGCCTCGCAATGACGGCGGTGACGTGACGACCCTGCACGGCGGTAGGGTGGGCATCGCCCACCGCACGGGGCGTCGATAGTCTTCCACTGGTGGGCGATGCCCACCCTACTCCGGCCTGTATAAAGTCTATTGCCATGGTCGGTGCAGGGCGCCGAGGGTATGCTGGCGACCCTCCGCCACGTTGTCGAGCTGCGCGATCCAGTCGGGGCGTGGCGCGTAATTTTCCGGATCCTGCATGCAGGCATCCAACGCCTGGCGCAGGACGCGCGTCACCTGTGCTACATACGCCGGGCTGCGCTGCCGTCCTTCCACCTTGATCGCCGCCACCCCGGACTGCCACAGTTGCGGCAGGATCTCGATCACGTTGAGGCTGGTGGGCTCCTCCATGGCATACATCACCTTGCCGTCCACCTTGAAGCGGCCCTTGCACAGCGTCGGATAGCCGGCATTTTCACCCGCCGCATACACATCGATGAGCACGCCGTTCAAGCGCGACTTGCGGCCGGCCGCCGACTCCTCCCAGCGCACCGCCTTGGCCGGTGAGCACACGCCGCAGGTGTTGGGCGATTCGCCGGTGACGTACGAAGACAGGGCGCAGCGCCCCTCCACCATCACGCACAGGCTGCCGAAGCCGAACACCTCCACCTCGACGGTGGTGTTGCGTATGACCTGTTGCACCTGTGCCAACGACAATACCCGCGGCAGCACCACGCGCCGCACGCCGAACTGGCGGACATAGAAATCGATCGCCGCGTGACTGGTGGCGGAACCCTGCACCGACAGATGCAGGCGTAACTCCGGATGGGTGCGCGCGCAATAGCGCAGCAGCCCGGCATCGGCGATGATCGCTGCATCCACCCCCAGGTCCGCCGCCTGGTCCGCGGCGCGGGTCCACAGTGGCCATTGCTCGGCGCGCGGATAGGTATTGAGGGCCATGAACACCTTGGCGCCGGCGGCGTGGGCATAGCGCAGGCCCGCGCGAATGCCGTCGGCGTCGAAGTTGAGCCCGGCGAAATTGCGCGCGTTGGTGGCGTCGCGCAGGCCGAGATACACGGCGTCGGCGCCATGGTCCACGGCGGCCTTGAGCGCCGGCAGGCTGCCGGCGGGACACACCAGTTCCAGACGTCGCGTCAATGGATGCATGGTTCGACTCCCTCCGTTGCGCCAGCGTAACGCCGGCCCGCGCCCTGGCGCGTGCCGCGACGTTTCAGTTCGTCCTCGATGCCATTCAGCACGCGCCACTTGTGCGCGCACCAGCCAGGCGCCAGCAGCATACTCGGCGCGGCGGTGCCGGTGAGGCGATGGAATATAATCTCCGGCGGTGTCATCTCGATGAGATCGGCCACCGACTGTATGTAGTCGTCCTGGGTCAGGGGCAGATACTCGCCGCGCCGCCAGCTGTTGGCCAGCTGCGTGCCTTTCACCACATGCAGGGGATGCAGCTTGAGGCCATCCACCCCCAGGTCGAGCACGCGCTCCAGGCTGATGCGGGCATGCGCGGGACCTTCTCCCGGCAAGCCGAGTATCAGATGGGTGCAGACCGGAATACCGCGGGCGCGCGTCGCGCGCAGTGCGTCGCGATAGTCGGCGAAACCGTGCCCCCGGTTGACGCGCCGGAGGGTGGCATCGAAGCTCGATTGCAGGCCCAGCTCCAGCCACACCTCATGGCCGCGATCACGATAGGACTGCAACAGATCCAGCACCGCGGGCGGCACGCAGTCCGGCCGCGTGCCGATGGACAGGCCGATGACGCCGGGCTGCTCCAGCGCCTCGTCGTACAGCGTTTTCAGATACGCGCTATCGGCATAGGTATTGGTGTACGCCTGAAAATAGGCGAGGAAGCGGCGTGCACCAGTGCGCTTCGCCAATACCGCGCGCCCGGCGTCGATCTGCCGCGCGATGGCGTCCGGCTGATGGGCATGCGGGCTGAACGACACGTTGTTACAAAAAGTGCAGCCGCCGCGCCCCTTGGTGCCATCGCGATTCGGGCAGGTGAAGCGGGCGTTGATGGCCAGCTTGTGCACGCGCTCGCCATGCCGTCGCTGCATAACCTGGCCAAAGGTGGTGACAACATCCGCGAGCGTCATCGGTAGGTGTCAGCCAACCTCATCCAACACGCGCCGGCGGAAGTTCACGCCCATGTCCCGGGCGATGCGCTCACAGGCGGCGATGTCCACTCCCGCAAGCCCGTCGATGGCGGTGAGGGTGACCTCGGGGACAAAATCCCGCGCGCGTTCGGCGAAATCCAACACCGCCGCGTAGGCACCCGTCAGCTTGGGCCGGCAATGTATATTATAGGTGGCCTCGTTCTGGGCGTTGAGGGAAATGGACAGGGCATCGATGTTGTTTTCCAGATCCGGTGTCACGTCGCGACCGTAAACCAGATTGGCCAGGCCGTCGGTGTTGACGCGCACGCGCGCGCCCTGGCCGCGCAGGCGTGCCGCCACTTCCAGCAGCGGATACAG
>JAYUBZ010000138.1:0-2854 GCA_043740595.1 Gammaproteobacteria bacterium | reverse complement strand
GATTGTACGATGGTGCGCCGGAGGTGACTGGCCAGGTCAGGGTAATAAATCCATCTCCCTGTGCGGCTGTCAGTGACGCCGGGGCCGAGGGTGCTTGGGGCGCTAATCCAGGCGCATACGTCAGCGGTGCGGGGTTGCTTTTGCCGCCCCCGCTACAGGCCGTCAATAGGAGTAATAGCAGAATGGGGCTATACCACGGATTGGTTAGGCGTATGCTGGTCTTTCTCACCTCGAACGGCCCTCGGTTTCATTTGTTTATTATGTATGGCGGGTCCGCTGGCCATTCGACGCAACAATACTATATTGGCAGCCTGAACGGGGTATTGTCAGTCTGGCTGTGGTGTCGTCGGTCTGTTCCTGGATGCCAGACGTCGCATGCTCTTGATAGTGTGAGTCCCGGCGAGGCCGGTTTGTGGACGCCAAGCGCTTGACATGCCCACCCCATTAACTTTAGAATAATTCTAAATACGCACAGGCTGCTTATTTTCCCCCAGACCACACTTTGCAAATATGGAGAGCAACAATGAAAGCATTGAAAGGTAGCAAGACCCACGAGAACCTCAAGGCCGCCTTCGCCGGTGAATCCCAAGCCAACCGCCGTTACCTGTATTTCGCCGCCAAGGCCGACGTGGAAGGTTATAACGATGTCTCCGCCGTGTTCCGTTCCACCGCCGAAGGTGAGACCGGCCACGCCCACGGCCACCTGGAATACATGGAAAGCGCCGGTGACCCGGCCACCGGCCTGCCCATCGGCAGCACCTCGGATAACCTGAAGGCCGCCATCGCCGGCGAGACCCACGAGTACACCGATATGTATCCGGGCATGGCCAAGTCCGCGCGCGACGAAGGTTTCGCCGAAGTCGCCGACTGGTTCGAGACCCTGGCCAAGGCGGAGCGTTCCCACGCCAACCGTTTCCAGAAGGCCTTGGACACCCTGGGCAAGTAACCGAGTACACAAAAGAGCGGGGCCGGTGCGCCGGACCCGCTTTCCTCTCGAACGATGGTCCGTCGCTTTGCCCCCGGTTGACGCCGGGCAGGGGGCGGCGCCTTAACGAAAACGAATTCATACGGGGTATTCATGTCCGCTCCCACCCAAGGCAAGCGCGAAGGCAGTCTGGAGGCGCCCACGCGTCACCCCCTCGACTGGAACAACCCGGATTTCTACGAGGAGACCTCGCTGTTCAAGGAAATGGAGCGGGTATTCGACATCTGTCACGGCTGTCGCCGCTGTTTCAACCTGTGCCAGTCCTTTCCCACCTTGTTCGATGCCATCGACGACTCCACGACTATGGAACTGGACAGCGTCGCCAAGCCGGTGTTCTGGCAGGTGGTGGACCACTGCTACCTGTGCGACATGTGCTACATGACCAAGTGTCCGTACGTGCCGCCGCACGAATTCAATCTGGATTTCCCCCACCTCATGCTGCGCGCCAAGGCAGTGAAGTTTAAAAAAGGCGAGGTGAAAACCCGCGACAGATTGCTCACCAGCACCGACACGGTGGGCAAATTGGCCGGCATCCCCGTGGTGGTGCAGGTGGTCAACGCCGCCAACCGCAACGGCGTTTTCCGCAAGGTGTTGGACAAGACCCTGGGTGTGCACCCGCAGGCGCCGGTCCCCCCGTATCACAGCCGCACCTTTCGCAAGCGGTGGAATGATGTTCCAGCCACCACCGCCACGCCCACCGCCACCACCCGGGGCAAGGTGGCGCTGTTCGCCACCTGTTATGGCAACTACAACGAGCCGCACATCAACGAGGACCTGGTGGCGGTGTTCCGCCATAACGACATTGCGGTGACGCTGGCGGAAAAAGAGCGCTGCTGCGGCATGCCCAAGCTGGAGCTCGGTGATCTGGAGGCGGTAAAACAGGCCAAGGAGATCAACATTCCACAGCTCGCACGCCTGGTGGACGCCGGCTGGGATATCGTCGGACCGGTGCCATCCTGCGTGCTCATGTTCAAGCAGGAGCTGCCGCTGATGTTTCCCGATGACGCGGAGGTCATCAAGGTGCGCGACGCCATGTTCGATCCCTTCGAGTACCTGATGCTGCGCCACCAGGATGGCCTGCTGAAGACGGACTTCAAAAAGCATCTCGGCAAGATTGCCTATCACGTGGCGTGCCATTTGCGGGTGCAGAACATCGGCCTCAAGACGCGCGAGGTGTTGCAATTGATCCCCGATACCGAGGTCGATGCCATCGAGCGTTGTTCCGGCCACGATGGTACCTATGCGGTGAAGAGCGAGTTTCACGAGGCCTCCATGAAGATCGCCCGACCGGTGATCGACCGGGTCGAGGCGGCCGCGGCGGACTACTACACCAGTGATTGTCCCATGGCCGGTCATCAGATCGAGAGCGGCTTGGAAACACCACGCGCCCCGACCCATCCCCTGTCGCTGCTGCGTGCCGCCTACGGCATCTGAGCAGCGACGAGTTATTTTACTTACAGGAGATTTTTCATGGCGAATGAGGGATATCACGAAGCCGACTTGAGCGACGAGACCCGCGACATGCACCGGGCCATCGTCTCGCTCATGGAGGAGCTGGAGGCGGTGGACTGGTACAACCAGCGCGTCGATGCCTGCAAGGATGACGAGCTGCGCGCGGTCCTGGCGCACAACCGCGATGAGGAAAAAGAGCACGCCGCCATGGTGCTCGAATGGATCCGCCGACGCGATCCGCGCTTCGACAAGGAGCTACGCGATTACCTGTTTACCGATAAACCGATTGTCGCCCTGGAAGGCCAACACAAGCCCTAAGGAAGCTCTGATTAAGTCCCCACTGTCATTTCGACCGAAGGGAGAAATCCAGTAACACCATGATGACGCTGAACTATCTCAATGCCAGATTTCTCGCTG
>JAYUBZ010000137.1:0-10582 GCA_043740595.1 Gammaproteobacteria bacterium | reverse complement strand
GTGCTATTTTGCCGTCCCTTGCAACGGGCGCGTAGCTCAGTGGTAGAGCACTACCTTGACATGGTAGTGGTCGGTGGTTCGATCCCACTCGCGCCCACCAGTTCGTACTCCACCCGGCTTGCTTAAGGCATAGCCCGCCGGGTGAGTTGACTGAAAACCGTACTTTACGCGGCCCCTCGTATAGGTCGCCACTAAAGGAAGAGAGCGCGTCACATGCCTGTTATCACCCTGCCCGACGGCAGTCGCCGGGAATATCCCCAACCGCTTACTGTTGCCGAGGTCGCCGCGTCTATCGGCCCGGGCCTGGCCAAGGCTGCCCTCGCCGCCAAGGTGGACGGCAAGCTGGTCGATACCTCCTTTCGCATCGAGAGCGACGCGACCCTCGCCATTGTCACGGAACGTGACGCCGAGGGCCTGGAGGTCATCCGCCATTCCACGGCGCATCTGCTGGCGCAGGCGGTCAAAGAGCTCTATCCAGACGCCCAGGTGACCATCGGGCCGGTCATCGAAGATGGGTTTTATTACGATTTCGCCTACAAACGCGGCTTCACCGAAGACGACCTGCGCGCCATCGAGGCCAAAATGGCCGAGCTTGCCAAGCGCGATCTGCCGGTCCAGCGCGAGATGATGCTGCGCGAGGTCGCCATCGACTTTTTCAGCAATAAGGGCGAGGCGTACAAGGCGGAGATTATCGGCGGCATTCCCGCGGGGGAGCAGATATCGCTCTATCGCCAGGGGGAGTTCATCGACCTGTGCCGCGGACCCCACGTACCCAACACCGCCAAGCTCAAGGCGTTCAAACTCATGAAGGTGGCTGGCGCCTACTGGCGTGGCGATTCGCGCAATGAAATGCTGCAGCGTATCTACGGCACCGCCTGGCCGGACAAGAAGTCCCTGGATGCCTATCTGCATCGCCTGGAAGAAGCGGAGAAGCGCGACCACCGCAAGATCGGCAAGGCCCTGGACCTGTTTCATCTGCAGGAAGAAGCCCCGGGCATGGTGTTCTGGCACCCGCGTGGCTGGCGTATCTACACCCAGATCGTGAATTACATGAGCGCACTTTGGACCCAGCACGGGTATCAGGAAGTGCGCACTCCACAGGTGGTGGATCGCAGCCTGTGGGAAAAGTCCGGTCACTGGGAAAAATTCCACAGCGAGATGTTCGTGACTGAATCGGAGAAACGGATGTATGCCGTGAAGCCGATGAATTGCCCGTGCCATATCCAGATCTACAATCAGGGGCTCACCAGCTATCGCGACCTGCCGCTGCGCCTGGCGGAGTTCGGTTCCTGTCATCGCAACGAACAATCCGGCGCCCTGCACGGCTTGATGCGTCTGCGCGGATTCGTGCAGGACGACGCGCATATTTTCTGCACCGAAGATCAGATGCAGTCGGAGGTCGCGAATTTCATCGATCTATTGCACCAGGTCTATCGTGATTTTGGTTTCAAAGATATTCAGTATCGACTGTCCACTCGCCCGGAGAACCGTCTCGGTTCCGACGACAGTTGGGACAAGGCGGAGCACACCCTGGAGCAGGCGCTCAACGCAAAAAAATTGCCTTGGGATCTGCAACCCGGGGAGGGTGCGTTTTATGGCCCCAAGGTCGAGTTTTCCCTCAAGGACAGCATCGGCCGGGTGTGGCAGTGCGGCACCATCCAGGTGGACTTCTCCATGCCCGGACGCCTGGGGGCGTACTACATCGCGGCGGATGGCAGCAAGCAGGTGCCGGTCATGCTGCATCGGGTGATACTCGGGTCGCTGGAGCGTTTTATCGGCATTTTGATCGAGGAATATGCCGGCGCCCTGCCGGCCTGGCTGGCCCCGGTGCAGGCGGTTTTGCTCACGATTACCGACAAACAGGCGGAATATGCCAAAAAAATGGAAGAATCCTTGAAAAAACAGGGGTTCCGGGTCGAATCGGACTTGAGAAACGAGAAGATCGGCTTTAAAATCCGCGAGCACACGTTGCAGCGCATTCCCTATTTGCTGGTCATCGGTGAAAAGGAGGCGCTTAACGGGACATTGGCCGTGCGCACGCGTACCGGTGAGGATCTCGGATCGTTGACGTTGGAGGCGTTCCAGGAGCGACTTGCATCGGAGTCCGCGCGCCACGGCTTTTCTACTGAATCAGAGGAGTAAACACATCGCTGCAGAAAAAGAAACGCGCCTGAACGAACAGATCAGGGTGCCGGAAGTAAGGCTGATCGGAGCTGACGGACAGCAAGTGGGAGTGGTGCCCATTGCCACTGCGATGCAGATGGCGGAAGAGGCCGGGATGGACTTGGTGGAAATCTCACCCAACGTCGCGCCGCCGGTGTGCCGTGTCATGAACTACGGCAAGTTCCAGTACGAAGAAAGCAAGCGCAAGCATGCGGCGAAAAAGAAGCAGAAGCAGATCCAGATTAAGGAAGTGAAGTTTCGTCCGGGGACGGACGTGGGAGATTATCAGGTAAAACTACGCAACCTGATACGTTTCCTGGAAGAAGGGGATAAGGCCAAAATCACTTTGCGTTTCCGCGGTCGGGAAATGGCCCATCAGGAGCTCGGTATGAAGCTGCTGAAACGGGTCGAGGAAGACCTCAAGGAAATCGGAATCGTTGAACAGTTTCCGCGCCTTGAAGGAAGACAAATGGTGATGGTGATCAGCCCCAAACGATAATCGCCGTTCAGCTTGATACGAGCAGGGCCGGTGATTTTTTAAATAACTGTAGCGTTGTCGTCCGGGTAACCGGCGCGGCGTGAGAATGCGGAGTTGTGAGCAATGCCTAAAATCAAGACCAACCGGGGCGCCGCCAAGCGTTTCCGGAAAACCGGCGGTGGCGGTTTCAAAACCGGCCATGCCTATGTCAGACACATCCTGACCTCCAAGAGTACCAAGCGTAAGCGTCAGTTGCGGGGTACTACCCAGGTGCATGAATCCGACGTCGCCGGTGTCCGGCGTATGTTGCCGTACAGCTGAGGGGGATAAACCATGCCGAGAGTTAAACGTGGTGTTACCGCCCATGCGCGTCACAAGAAAGTACTGAATCGTGCCAAGGGTTATTTCAACGCGCGGCGCAAGGTGTTCCGCGTTGCCAAACAGGCGGTCGACAAGGCCGGCCAGTACGCCTATCGCGATCGTCGTCAACGCAAGCGTCAGTTCCGTGCCCTGTGGATCGCGCGTATCAACGCGGCGGCGCGTGAATGCGGGCTCAGCTACAGTCGCTTCATGAACGGCTTGAAGATCGCCTCCATCGAGGTCGACCGCAAGATGTTGGCCGATATCGCGGTGCACGACAAGCCAGCCTTTTCGTCGCTCGCCGAGAAAGCCAAGGCCAGCCTGCCGCAATAATGTCCTGCGGGCAGTAACGCTGCCCGTGGATCGTGCAGTACCGAAAGGGAAAGGCAGGTCGCCTTTCCCTTTTTTATTAACGCTGGGTGATGCGATCACCCGTGGTCGGATAGCTTGAGTTCTTCTGTCGGCAAAAACGCCGGTACGGCGCCGACAGCCAGTACATAAACCAGACACATAAAGAAGACCCTTAGACAAAGAAGATGAGTGACTATCCCCAGGAACAGTTGACTCGACTGCTGCAAGAAGCCCGCAGTGCCGTGGCGCAAGCGCAGGACGTTGCAGCGCTGGAGCAATTGCGTGTGCACTACCTGGGCAAGAAGGGTGTGCTTACGGAGCAGCTCAAGCAGCTGGGTAGCCTGCCACCGGAGGAACGTCCACGGGTGGGCCAGTGGGTAAACGACGCCAAGAGTGCACTGCAGGCCGACCTCAACACCCGTCGCGACGCTCTCGACAGCGCGCAACGCACGGCGCAGCTTGCCAGCGAGATTCTCGACGTCACTCTCCCGGGACGCGGTTTACACCTGGGCGGGGCCCATCCCATCTCCCGTACCCTGCGACGCCTGGAGACGTTGTTTCTGAGCCTGGGTTTCGAGACCGCCGATGGCCCGGAGATCGAAGATGATTTTCATAATTTCGAGGCGCTGAACATGCCGGCCAGTCACCCGGCACGCGCCATGCACGACACTTTCTATTTTGATGCACGTACGCTGCTGCGCACCCACACCTCGACGGTGCAGATACGCTATATGCAGGCCAACAAACCGCCGCTGCGGGTTATTGCCCCAGGGCGCGTCTACCGATGCGACTCGGATATCACCCATACACCCATGTTTCATCAGATCGAAGGCCTGATGGTGGATGAGAATGTCAGTTTCGCCGACCTCAAAGGTTTATTGAGCGATTTTCTGGAACGCTTCTTTGAGAAATCATTGCGCGTTCGTTTCCGCCCATCCTTCTTTCCCTTCACCGAGCCGTCGGCGGAAGTGGATATCGAGTGTGTGATGTGTAGCGGCGGCGGTTGCCGCGTGTGCAAACACACCGGCTGGTTGGAAGTGCTGGGTTGCGGCATGGTGCATCCCGAGGTGTTTCGTCATGTCGGTATCGATAGTGAGCGTTATACCGGATTCGCTTTTGGTATCGGTGTCGAGCGATTGGCCATGTTGCGGTATGGCGTCAATGACCTGCGCTTGTTCTATGAGAACGATCTCAGATTCCTGCAACAGTTTAAATAACCAGCAGGATCAACCGGACGATAATGTTTAACTTGCCAGCAAAGATAAACGCCACATGAAAATCAGCGAACAATGGTTGCGTGAATGGATACCGCTGAACCTCAGCACTGAGGCCCTGGCGGAAAAGCTGACCATGGCCGGCCTGGAAGTGGGGGCCATTGCCCCGGTCGCAGCGGATCTCAAGCACGTGGTCGTGGGTGAGATACTCGCAGCCGTTCCCCATCCTCAGGCGGATCGTCTGCGGGTGTGCCGGGTCAGTATCGGCAAGCGTCAAGTGTTGGACATCGTGTGCGGTGCGGGCAATGCCGCAGCGGGACTGAAAGTGCCGGTGGCCTTGGTGGGTGCAATACTGCCCAATGGCACGGAAATCAAACACGCCGCCATCCGTGGTGTATCGTCCAGTGGCATGCTGTGTTCCGCCGCAGAGTTGGGATTGGCGGAGAGCGCCGACGGATTACTTGTATTGGAGCAGGACGCCAAGCCAGGCACTGCGCTGTCCGTATTGCTGGCGCTCGACGATCAGCAGCTGGAAATCGATCTGACGCCCAACCGTGGCGACTGCCTCAGCATCGCCGGTGTCGCGCGCGAACTGTCGGCCTTGACCAAGACGCGGTTGCGTCAACCCGTCATCAAACCCGTCGTCATCAAGAGTAAATCCCGCCGCAAGGTGGTATTGAAGATGCCGCAAGATTGCCCTCACTATGTCGGACGCGTGGTCGAGGGCATCGATACCGCCGCCAAGACACCCTTGTGGATGGTCGAACGCCTGCGTCGCTGTGGTGTGCGCAGTATTCATCCGGTAGTGGACGTAACTAATTATGTCATGCTGGAGCTGGGTCAGCCGATGCATGCGTTTGATCTGGATAAACTGTCGGGAGATGTCCAGGTACGCCCGGCACGCAAGGGCGAGCGTCTGGCATTGCTCGACGGCAATACGCTGACGCTGGAGGCCGGCAGTGTGTTGATCGCCGACGCCAAACGACCGCTGGCCCTGGCCGGCGTCATGGGCGGCCTGGACTCGGCGGTGAGTACGGCGACCACCCAGGTATTTCTGGAAAGCGCCTATTTTCGGCCCGAGGCCATCAGTCTACGCGCGCGTCGCTTAGGGCTGCATACCGATTCTTCCCACCGCTTTGAGCGCGGTGTGGACCCGACCCTGCAGCGCCCGGCGTTGGAGCGTGCCACGGCGCTGATTCTGGCCATCTGCGGCGGGCGTGCCGGTCCGATTACCGAACAGAAAGTGGCGGCGGGCATACCCCGTCGACCACCCATTGCACTGCGTCAGGCGCAGGTCACGCGGCTGCTCGGCGTGGCGATCCCCGGCAAGGTCATAACCGCTATCCTGAAGGGACTCGGCATGCGCACGCTGAAGTCCGCCGCCGGCTGGCGTGTGACACCGCCCGCGTGGCGCTTCGATCTCCGACGTGAATGCGATCTCATCGAGGAAGTGGCGCGCGTCACCGGCTACGAAAACCTGCCCCAGCATCGGCCCTCCATGACGTTGCGCATGGGTACCGCCGCGGAGGGTCGGATCGACGAAGACCGTTTCCGCCAGATCCTCATCGATCGAGACTACCAGGAGGCGATCACCTACAGCTTTATCGACCCGGCGCTTCAGGGCCTGCTCTATCCGGACATCAAACCCATCACCCTGACCAATCCCATCGCCGCCGACATGGCGGCTATGCGCACCAGCCTGTGGCCGGGATTACTGAAAGCGCTGCTGCATAACCAGAATCGTCAGCAGACGCGTATACGTTTGTTCGAGATCGGCCGGCGTTTTGTATCGGTGGCAGGTGGCGTGCGAGAGGATCAGATGCTGGCAGGTGTCGTGACCGGTGCCCATCTCGCCAAACAGTGGGGGGTCGCGGAGCGGCCGGTGGATTTCTACGACGTGAAGGGGGATGTAGAGGCCTTGCTGGCGGCCAGTGGATATCAGGACCAGTTGCGCTTCAAGCCGGTTAAGCACCCGGTGCTGCATTCCGGGCAGGCCGCTGAAATTTTGGGACAGAATAATTTGTCCTGGGGACTGATAGGCACCCTGCATCCCGAAATCCAGGCTAAACTTGGTCTGGACCGTCCGGCGGTGTTGTTCGAGTTGCTGTTGGCCGTTCTCAGGGGGGCGAAGCTCCCCGCATTCAGGGAGATATCCAGATACCCGGCTATCCGGCGTGATCTTTCGCTCATGGTGGTGGAAACGGTGCCGGCCCAGGCTATATTGGATAGTATCGCCCGGGTTATCGGCAATTTGTTGGTAAACCTTGAGCTTTTTGACGAATATCGCGGCGAAGGTATTGATTCCGGAAGAAAAAGTTTGGCCTTGGGCTTGACCTTACAGCACTCTTCGCGCACTCTTAAGGAAGAAGAGATTGAGGCCCTGATGACGAATGTTGTTTCGACCTTACGCTCTGATTTGGGAGCACAACTCAGACAATAAGCAAGAAGGACGCAATCCATGGCGTTAACCAAGGCTGATTTGGCCGAAGCGCTTTTTAACGAATTGGGGTTAAACAAGAGGGAGGCCAAGGAATTTGTCGAACTCTTCTTTGAAAAGATTCGCGAGGCGCTGGAAAACGGCGATTCGGTGAAACTTTCGGGATTCGGCAACTTCGGCCTACGTAAAAAGAATCCGCGTCCGGGCCGTAATCCCAAGACCGGGGAGGAAATCCCCATTTCCGCTCGGCGCGTGGTGACTTTCCGGGCCAGCCATAAGCTAAAAGAACGAGTGGAAATGAATGTTGGATCCCGCGGACAATCTTGAACTCCCGCCCATACCGAGCAAGCGTTACTTCACCATCGGTGAGGTCAGCGAGCTGTGCGCGGTCAAGCCGCATGTGCTGCGCTATTGGGAGCAGGAGTTTCCCCAGCTCAAGCCGGTAAAACGCCGCGGCAACCGGCGCTATTACCAGCGCCACGATGTCATGCTGATCCGCCAGATCCGCGCGCTGCTGTATGTGGATGGCTTCACCATCAGCGGTGCACGCAACAAGTTAGTGGTCGAGGACGATCTGAGCGATCCCAATCAGCGTGCCCAGGTCATCAAGCATCTCATCCAGGAATTGGAAGACGTCCTGTCCCTTCTTAAGGACTAAATTCTATTTGTCCTGTCGCCGTTCTCGGGTATGATGTGGCCCCCATGTGACGCAGTCGGCGTCGATTGGGGAATCCATGCAGAGCTTTAACATCGGGGCGTAGCGCAGCCTGGTAGCGCACCAGACTGGGGGTCTGGTGGTCGGAGGTTCGAATCCTCTCGCCCCGACCAAACATCCTGTTGGGACGAGAGGATTCCCGGCCCGTCGGCATCCATGCCGACTGGCGTTCGGCGCTCCGTGCCTCACCCTCTCGCCCCGACCAATTCCCGGCATACCCAAAACCTACATGAAACATTTCCCAGCCCCTTTCCTCACACGCCTGCTGCTCGCCTGCCTGGCGACGATGCTCTGCTCGCGGCTTGCCTTGGCCGAATGGCTGAGCGACGAGCAGGCGATCATGGGCACCTCGGTGCGTGTGGAGTTATGGGACGAGGACCGTGTCGCCGGCGAGGCCGCCATCGCCGCGGTGATGGAAGAGATGCGGCGTATAGATCGCGACATGAGTCCGTTCATCGAGACCAGCGAACTGTCGCTCATTAATCGGGAGGCCGCCTTGCACCCGGTGGTGATCAGTCAGGAGATGTTCGACCTGATCACCCGCTCGCTGGAGTTTTCGAGGCTCACCGGCGGCGCATTCGACATCACGTTCTCCAGCGTCGGTTATCTGTACGATTACCGCCGCCACATCAAGCCGACCGAGGCCGAGATCCAGCGCGCCCTGCCGGGGATCGATTACCATCACATCATCCTCGACGCCGCACATCGAACGATCAGCTTTTCACAGCCGGGGGTGCGTATCGATCTCGGCGGAATTGCCAAAGGCCATGCGGTGGATAACTGTGTCGAGCTGTTAAAGAAGCGCGGCATCACCCATGCCCTGGTGACCGCGGGCGGTGACAGCCGCATCATCGGCGACCGCCGCGGTCGCCCCTGGATGATCGGCATCCGCGACCCGCGCCGCAAGGACGGCGTGGTGGCGATGCTGCCGCTGTCCGATACGGCGGTGTCCACGTCGGGAGATTACGAGCGCTACTTTAAGGTCGATGGCGTGCGTTATCACCACATTATCAATCCCAAAACCGGCCATTCCGCGAGTGAAGTCCACAGCGCCACGATCATCGCGCCCACCGCCACCACGACTGACGGCCTATCGAAAACCGCGTTTGTGCTCGGCCCGGAAAAGGCGATGGCGATCATTGAATCGTTAAAAGACGTGGAGGCGGTGATCGTCGATAAAAATGGGCGACTGCTCTACTCGCGCGGGCTACGCAGGCCGGCCAGCCAGACGCCGGTGTCCGGGACAACCCGCCCTCAGCCATAGATTTGCGAACCTGATTGCCACTGCACCCACCCGTCTGAAAACCCCTACCGGGCGTACCTCGAAGCGCCGTCCAAATACCGCCCGTCGGTCCCGCGCCGGCCCGCATGGCGGAATTGGCTTATCCTATGTTAGAGTCGCGCTGCTTGCCAGGGGGGTGAGAGTATAAAAAAACCAATAGCTTATATAGCTTATCCAATAGCTTATTAGCTTATCAAGGGTGCGACACTCAGATGTTTAAGGCTTTGTTTCAGGGCATAGCCACCGAAAGGTGGTGGCGCAAAGCACCGAGGCTAACGGCGAGCAAATCGCCCATGCTCGTCGGGCCACCAAAGCAAAATGACAGCGGTCGATAACTATCGATTTCGGCAAGTGGTGGAGGCGAGCATGGGAACCCTGATGAACAAAAATCTCCTGATGGTGAGCGTGTGTATAGCGGGCCTGTCTGGGTTGGCGGGCTGTTCCGGTAGCGGCAGTTCCGGCGCGGTGACGGTGGAAGGCGATGTGCCCATTGCTTACGTCAAGCGTTCCAACACCGTGCGCATCAATCCCACCGATGCCGGCAACACAGGGTCGGCTGGTGATCTCTACATCCGCGAGAAATCCTCCCCCAGCGCCACTGAATACAACATCACCGGCAGTGTTACCGCCGGTCTGGGTGATGTATCCCGCCCGGAAGTTTCCTACGACGGCAAGAAAATCGTGTTCGCTATGCGTTGCGCGGCCAACACCCCCTGCAGCCATGATGCCGACCCCACCGTTCAGGACACCACCTGGAGTATCTGGGAGTACGACTTCAGCAAGGCCAAGACCCTGGATCAGGGCGTCCTCCGGCGCGTGATGCCCATCGCCGATGCCCTCAAAGGCGACGACTTCGATCCCACCTATCTACCGGGTGGCCAAGGGTTTGTGTTTACCTCCCGGCGGCAGGAGAAGTCCTCTTCCTTGGTGGCTGGCCAGCCCGGCTATGTCTACCTGGACGAGTACGAACGCGAGCGTGTAGCCGTGCTTCATACCATGGATGCCAAGGGCGGCAACATTCAGCAGATTTCTTTTAACCAGAGTCACGACCGTAGCCCCACGATCCTGCAGAATGGACGCATCCTATATTCGCGCTGGGACCATGTCGGTGGTCGTAACCATTTCTCCCTCTTCACCATGAAACCGGACGGCACCGACATGTTCGTGTTGTACGGAGCGCATAGCGCGGGCAACAGCCGCCTGCATCCCCGTGAAATGCAGGATGGCAAGGTGATCACCGACCTGATGCCCTTGTCCGGCACCCAGGAAGGCGGCGCGCTGATGGTGCTCGACGTGCAGAATTACTCGGAGCAGAACACGCCTGCCAATAGCAGTGTTCCAAAGAATGGCGGGCAGCAATCGGTTACTGCGAAGCCGTTGGATTTTAACTCCCGCAGCCTCTCCCTCAACGGCCGCGTGACCACTCCGTATCCCCTGTGGGATGGTACTAATCGGGTGCTGGTGGCTTTTAGTCCCTGCCAGGTTACCAAGAAGGGCCAGGTTGTGCCCTGTGCATCGCTATCGCCCACCGAGCTGTCCGGTTTAACGCAGGAGCGCCTGCAGTCGGCCATCGATGCCGATG
>JAYUBZ010000136.1:0-2582 GCA_043740595.1 Gammaproteobacteria bacterium | reverse complement strand
TGGCATAGGGCACCTCTTTGCCGAGGAGGCGGAAGATCTGCTCGCGCACCAGCTCTGCCGCCATGAAACGGTCATTGCGGTCGCTCAACTGATCGGGGGGGTAGTGGGGCGGATGCACCGGCAGGTAGCGGCGGATGGTGGCCTCAAGATCGGTTACGCCGGTGCCGGTCTGGGCCGAGACCGGGACGATCTCGGCGAAATTCATTTTTGCGCGCGACTGCTCGATCAGCGGTAACAGCCTGGCGGGGTCTTTCAGTTTGTCGACCTTGTTGATCACGAGGATGACCGGGGCGGCCTGGCGCTGGGCGAGCATCAGCGCCTGCCCGTCCTCGTCTTTCCAACCATTGGAAGTGATCAAGAGCAAAATGCAGTCGACCCCCTCGAGGCTGCCGCTGGCGGCGCGGTTGAGGTAGCGGCTCATCATCCCGCCTTCTGTCTTGTGCAGACCGGGGGTATCGACATACATGACCTGCGCGTGCGCCTCGGTCTTGATGCCGATAATACGGTGCCGCGTGGTCTGGGGCCGGCGCGAGGTGATGCTGACTTTCTGGCCGACCAGATGATTGAGGAGCGTGGATTTACCCGTGTTCGGGCGACCGATCAACGCCACGTAGCCACTGACGTGCTCGTTACTCATGTGTTTTTCCCGTCAGCATGGCGTATGCGCGCGACGCCGCTTGTTGTTCCGCCGCGCGCCGGCTGTTGCCGGCGCCACGCACCGCCTGATCCAGACCAGACACCTCACACACCACAACGAAAGTCTGCTGATGCGGTTCACCAGTCATCTCCAGCACGCGGTAGACGGGCGTAGCGAGGGCATGTTTTTGCAGATACTCCTGAAGTTGCGTTTTCGGATCCTTGCCCACGTGTCGCGGATCAATATCCATCAGGGTATCCAGGTAGAGATGCAGAATCACCACGCGCGCTCCATCAAAACCCGATTCTATATAGATCGCTCCGAACAGCGCCTCCAGGGCATCGGCCAGGATGGAGTCCCGATCATGGCCGCCGCTTTTCAACTCACCACTGCCCAACTCCAGGCAGTTACCGATATCCAGATTGCGCGCCAGACCCGCCAGGGTTTCCATACGCACCAGGCTGGCGCGCAGTCGCGTCAGTTCACCCTCCGACAGATCGGAAAAGTGTTCATATAACGCCGCGGCAATGACAAAACTGAGGATGCTGTCGCCAAGAAATTCGAGACGCTCGTAGTTGTCAGCACCTTTGCTGCGATGCGTCAGGGCGCGCCGCAGGAGACCCTCGTCACGGAATGTATAGGCCAGACCGCGCTCAAGCACAGCATATCGGTTCGGCAACGTTAGGGAACCTCTGAGCAAGTCCCCTCTCCCCCGTGGTTTTCGGGGGAGAGGGTTAGGGTGAGGGGGATGATCATGAATTTTTCCCTCACCTGTCCCTCGACCTGCGGGTTGTGCCTCCCCGAAGGGGGCTAAGGGAGAGGGGACGTAGTGTGATAGTTTTTGCCACTTGTTCAGAGGTTCCTTAACGTGCCTCGGCGTTCTCGTCGAAGGTAAGGAGCGCGCTGATGTTATAGGCGAGAGGCACCCGGACTTCATAGGCGATGCGCAGCTTGGTGGAACGGCCGTCCGGTGATTTCGTGATGGTCAGATCGGTTTTCAGGTTGGCGCGCGAGACGTCGTCCACGTCAAACCGGCGCTGCAGGGCATCGACGATTTCCACCTTGGTCATGTTTGCCGCGTTCGGTTGCTTCACCACATTCTCCAGGGCGGTCCGGACCTTGGCGTTTTCGATATAGGGCGGTATCAACTTAAGCGTCAACAGGGTAAAGAATACGACCAGGAACGCGACCAGGGCAAAACCCCAAAAAGATACACCGCTCTGCTTGTGCCGGTATTGCATCATTCTGCCTCCCGAGGTGAGTGAGTAGGTAATTATTAGTTGATTGCTTTGCCGATCCGACCCCAGTTCACGGGTCCACCCTTCGGGATGTCCCAGCTGAACCAGATCAAAAATGCCCTGCCGACGATGTTCTGCTCCGGTACGGTACCCCAGTATCGGCTGTCGTTGCTGCGATCACGATTGTCGCCCATGACGAAATACTGATGCGGCGGAACGATAATATCCTTGGGCATCTGATCCGGTCCATCGCTCAGCAGGATGCTGTGCTTGATCCCATCGAGATTCTCCTGCATGCGCTTGGAGGTGATCTGCAGGTCGCTGCCCTGGCTGTCTGTGCCTTCGCTGTAGCTATAGTCGTCCAGTGCGGTCTGCTCCATAAGCACATCGTTGATATAAAGCTTCTTGTCTTTATACACCACGTGATCGCCGGGCAGGCCGATGACACGCTTGATGAAGTTCTGCGACGGGTCGCCGGGAAAGCGGAATACCATGACATCGCCATGCCTGGGCTCGCCGATGTCGAGGACCTTCTTGTTGAGCACTGGCAACCGCAGTCCATAGGTATATTTATTGACCAGTATGAAATCGCCGATCAACAGGCTGGGTATCATGGAGCCGGACGGTATGCGGAACGGCTCGACCAGGAAGGATCGGAACAGAAACACCACCAGGATCACCGGGAAGAACGCGCGCGCGTATTCCAC
>JAYUBZ010000135.1:0-4464 GCA_043740595.1 Gammaproteobacteria bacterium | reverse complement strand
CCGCGGCGAAAGGCCAGTGCCGCCAGCGGCAACAGTGCCAGCACCAGCCACGGACCTTGTGACCGCCACCTGTCGGTCATCTGTTGCGTGCTTTGCATGCGCGCATCCGGTGTTTGATGGGCGGACGGCAGGACCTGGGCCAGATCCGCATCACTCACGGTAATCGCGCTGTAACGCCCACCGCCGGCGCTCGTCAGCCGCTGCAATTGCGCGACGTCCAGCGTCGGCATCACCACCCGGCCCTGGTTGTCGCGCACGAAACCGCCTTGCCCATCCGGTATCGGCGCCGGTTTGTCGCCGCCGACACCCAGCACCGAGAGACGGTAACCCTGGCGCTGCAGATCGGCGGCGACGTCCACGGTATGCGGGTCGCTATAGCCATCGGTAATCAGCAGAATATCCCCCCGGGCGATACCGGCCTGCTGCAAGAGATTACCCGCCTGGCGGAGTCCCAGATCGGCGCGGCTGCCCTGCACCGGCATCAGGTCGGGGTTGAGCGGCGTGAGCAACGCCTGGATAGTGCGCGCATCATTGGTCAGGGGCGCCACCGTAAAGGCATCGCCGGCGAACACCACCAGACCGGTCAGGCCTTCTTTGCGTCGATTTAATATATCCGCCACTTTGTAGCGCGCACGTTCCAGCCGTGACGGCGTGAGGTCAGCGCTCAACATCGAGCGTGACAGATCCAGCACCAGCACGACGGCATCCTGGCTGCGATAGACAGGTTGTGATTGCTTCTGCCAGGACGGATCGGCGAGTGCGACGACCGCCAGTAACCAACCGGCCGCGAGTAACCACAGGGGCAATTGACTGAAGGCCTGCACCGGTTTGCTGAGCAGATAGGGCAGGAGGTGGCTTTCGCAGGCGCGCTGCCAATGGCTGGCGGCGCGGCCGGCGCGCGGCAACCACCACAGCAGTAACGTCAGGGGTATCAATGCCAGAAACCAATGAGGCTGCAGAAAATGAAATTGATCAGGCATGGTCCACCTCGCCGGCGGGCAGACGTTGCAGCCCGGGGGCATGGGTCAGTGCGATCAGTACTGCGAGGGCCAGGGCAATGCCCAATGGCCAATGATAAAGTTCATCAACGGGACGAAAGGTCTGATGGTCCACGCTGACCGGCTCGATGGCATCGATCAACTGATAGATTTTCTCCAGCTCATGCATGTCGCGCGCGCGGAAATAACGGCCGCCGGTGGTGGCGGCGATGGCCTTGAGCGTGGGTTCATCCAGGTCCGTGTTGGCGACACGCTGCGTGCCGAAAATAGTCTGGACCAGCGCCTGCTCGGCGCCCACGCCGATGGTGTAGATGCGCACATGATCGCGCTTGGCGAGTTCCGCCGCCTTGAGGGGCGTGACTTCGCCGGCGTTGCTGTCGCCGTCGGTCAGCAATATCAGTACGCGGTTTTCCTGTGGTTGGTCGCGCAGCCGCTTGACCGCCAGGCCGATGGCATCACCGATGGCGGTCTGCTGTCCGGCCAGGCCGATGGCGGCTTCGTCTAACTGCGTGCGCACGGTTTTCCTGTCGAAGGTCAGCGGGGTCTGCAGGTAGGCCTGATCGCCGAACAAGATCAATCCCAGACGATCGCCCTGACGGCGATCGATGAAATCGCCGGCCACCGCCTTCACGGCGGTGAGCCGCGACACGACATCGCCGTGCACGCTCATGTCCTCGGTTTGCATGCTGCCGGAAAGATCCACCGCCAGCATCAGGTCGCGGCCACTCACCGGAAGCTGCACGGGTTCGCCGACGTGCTGCGGCCGTGCGGCGGCAATCACCAGCAACACCCAGGCCAGGGTCGCCAGTAACAGGCGCAGGCGGTTGGGCGAGGTTCGAGTCGTGGTGAGTGTCACGGCCAGCGCGCCGTCAAACGGCAGTTTCAGGGCGGGTTCTGTTCGGGTAGCGGCGCGCGGCCATAGCCAGGCCACTATCAACGGCAGGGGCAGGGCCGCCAGCGCCCAGACCCAGGCAAATTCGATCTTCATGCGCGCCTTCCCAGATTTTGCTTGATCCACTGGCGCGCCAGGGCGATCAATGCATCGTTGCCGGCGCCGGTCACGTTGCGCGCGTAGACATAGGGTGCGGTGGCCAGCACGCTGCCAGCGCCTTGAATGAAGGCGCCATGGCCACCGGTGCGGTCGAGAAACGCCAGCCAGGCGTTGCCACTCAGTGGCGCGACCTCGTGGCGGGCAAAACGCATCAATGCCACGCGCCGCAACAACATGGAAACTTGGGCCGCCACTTGATCGGGGCTGCGTGTCGCCAGGGCATCCAGCTCGCCCAGTATGCGGGCCCGGCGACGGTGCTGGCGCATGCTAAGAATTCCGCACCAAGCGCTAACGATCAGCACACCGAGCAGCAACACCAACAGCAGCCACCAACCCGGGGCCGGTGGCCAGAACGCCGGTGCCGGCGCGGCCAGGATATCGTGCAGGTCGAGCCCTGCGAGGGGCGACGCATTCATGCGGCGTTTCGTTCTATTGTCTTGGCTATTGTCTTGGCTATTGTCTTGGCCACTGTCTTGGCCACTGCCGCTGTCTTGGGTCGGGTCAGGGCCTCACGCAGGCACTGACTGACATCGTCCGCGGTGCTGAGTTGCAGCAGCGGTATGGCGCACTGTTGCATCAGTGCACTGACGCGCTGGCGTCGCTCGGCGAAATGCCGCGTCCAGGCATCGCGCTGTGTCTTGGAGCGCGTGTCCAGGATGCTTTGCTGGCTGCCGTACATTAATGGGTAGCGGCCGGGGGCGGGGGCTTGTCGTTCCAGTCGATCGAGTATCTGACAGGCGACGACATCATTATGCCTGCGCAACATTTGCAGGTGGCGTTTGCTGTCGCTGTCGAGGTGGTAGAAATCGCTGAACAGGTAGACCAGGCTGCCCGGTCGTGCCACGCGGCGCAGGCGCGTGAGTGCGTCGTTAAATCGACTATTACTGTGCTGGTTATCATTGGCGACGTTGACGGGATCGGCGGCCGTCACCAGTGCGCGTATCAGGTGCAGGGCGCCGCGCTGGCCGCTGGTGGGGCGCAGCTCGTGGTGCTTACCATTATATAAGAGTGCGCCGACGCGGTCGCCATTCTGTACCGCCGCCCAGGCGATGAACGCCGCCGCGCGGGTGACGATGACACTCTTGAACGCCCCCTCGGTGGCGAAGAACATGCCCGGACCGAAATCCGCCATGACGACCACCGGCCGTTCGCGCTCTTCCTGATAAACCTTGACATGCGCACGCCCGGAGCGCGCCGTGACCCGCCAGTCCATGTTGCGTATGTCGTCGCCGGGCTGATAACCGCGCGACTCCACATAGTCCATGCCGCGGCCGCGAAACGCCGAGCGATGGTTGCCGGCGGAGGTAGTTTGCACCGACTGCCACGGGTTCAAGGGCAGGTCGCGGGCCAGCAGGCGCAGACCGATCAGCTCTTCACGGTTGGGCTGAACGCCATTAGACAGTGCGCGCATCATGCTACCGGCACACGTTGGATGAGTTCACGGATGACGTGGTCGGCATCGATGCCTTCCGCTTCCGCTTCGAACGACATCAGGATGCGGTGACGTAGGGTATCGTAGGCCACGGACTGCACATCGTCCGGCGAGACATAGTCGCGGCCCTGCAACCAGGCGCGGGCGCGGGCACAACGATCGAGGGAGATGGTGCCGCGCGGGCTGGCGCCGTAGCTGACCCAACGCGCCAAGTCGTCGCTGTAGGGTTTGGGGTTGCGCGAGGCCAGCAGCAGTTGCACCAGATATTCCTCCACGGCGGGCGCCATGTGCATGGTCAAGACCTGCCGTTGCGCATCGAAGATCTGTTGCTGGGTGACGACGGTGGTGTATTTGGCGCTGAGCTTGGTGGCCTGCAGTGCGCGCTGGCGCGCCAGTTCCAGGATACGTTTCTCGGCATCGAAGTGCGGGTAACCGATGCGTACGTGCATCAAAAAGCGATCGAGTTGCGCCTCCGGCAGCGGGTAGGTGCCTTCCTGTTCTATGGGATTCTGCGTGGCCATCACCAGAAACAATCGGGGCAGTTCATAGGTGGTCTGGCCGACAGTGATCTGGCGCTCGCCCATGGCCTCCAGCAGCGCTGACTGTACTTTCGCCGGTGCGCGGTTGATTTCGTCGGCCAGCACCAGATTGTGGAAGATCGGGCCCCGCTGGAAACTGAAACTGCCATCCTGCGGGTGATACACATCGGTGCCGGTCAGGTCGCCGGGCAACAGGTCCGGCGTAAACTGCACGCGGTGGAAATCGCCGTCGATGCGCCGGGCCAATTCTTTAATGGCAGTGGTTTTCGCCAGCCCCGGCGCGCCTTCCACCAGCAGGTGGCCATCGGCCAGCAGCGCGATCAACAGGTGCTCCACCAGGGCCTCCTGGCCGATGATGCAGGTTTCCAATTCCATGCGCAGGCGCTTGAAGGCCGTTTGAGCAGTATGCGTGCGCACCGGCTCTGTTTGTAATGCCGTATCGGT
>JAYUBZ010000134.1:0-25550 GCA_043740595.1 Gammaproteobacteria bacterium | reverse complement strand
CCGGGCGTGGCTTGCGACGCCGTCCCTGGCCAAAGGGGAATAGGCTGAAAACGAGACCCGACAAGGCATGAAACTGGGTCACGCGGTAGATAAGGCTGGGAAAGGGTAACGACCGCACCTCACGCACCTCACGTAAGCGCGGAAGAAACAGCAGCGCCATGGCCGCGCGCGCCAATCCGGAGATCAGAAACAACCAACACAAGCTGCTCGGCCAATCCACGACCATGCCGAACACCTGCACGTGCGCCGGCAACAACGATCCGAAGTAGCCGCCCAGCAAGGCACCGGCGAATACACCGGCACTGCTCAAGACACTGTGCATGGCGCCATAGTGCGCACGTTTCGCCGGCGCGACGGTGTCGTAGACATAGTTGCTGGCACTCAGGGAGAAGCCAGCCCAACTCAAACCGCCGAGTACCTGGATAATGATGATGTACCAGAAATTCATCGACACCAACCACAACAAGGGCAGCACTGGGATGAAAAATCCAGTCACCGCCATGATTAAACGATTGCCGAACACATCGCTGAGACGTCCCCACATGGTGAGTGTCATGAACTGGGCAAGCACCGACACGGCGGTAGCGGCGGTGAACTCCAAATAAGAAAAGTGCAGGTCGCGCAGCATGTAAACGGTAAAAAACGGTGATGCCAGCGCCACGGAAAAACTCATCATCCCGAAGAAGACAGAAAAGCGCGCAAACTGCGAGTGGCGCATGCGCTGCAGGACATCGCGGGTAAACAGCGGCTGCATGGCATCGCTGACGGTCTCCGGTTCAACCATGCGATTCAGTTGATAGAGCGAATAAAACCGCGCCACGATGGCGACATTGAAGATCAGCAGAAACCCAAAACGCGTCACCTGATGCAGGTCGGCGAAATGCAAAACGCTACCGGCGATCACCAGGGACAGGAATGCGGTCAGGCTCATCCTGCGGGTGCGCTGGGCAAAAAAACGTCCGCGTTTATGTTCCGGCACCAAGTCGCCCATGAGGCTGTTCCACAACGGTGCTGCCAGGTTGGCGGCGGCGTAATACAACACAACCGCGACGATCAGCAGCGTGGCGCCCTGGGCAGGGAAAAAAAACGGCAGCCAGATGATGGACAACCAGGTAAGCGCCTGGCCCAGGACACCGGCCAGGATGAGGTCCTTGCGCCGGCCGCTGCGACGCGCAAGCCAGGCGGAAAAAAGTTGCGCGAAGGATCCCAGCAACGACGGTACCGCCGCGAGGAAAGAAATCTGTGCAGTGCTGGCCCTGAGAAAAATCGCATACGCGGAAAAATAGATTTCGCCGGCGCCCGTCATCACGGCATAAGCGACTCCATCACGCAGGGAGTACTGTAGGGAACGTTCGACCTGTGGATCCTTTGAGTAGGTCTCGCTCATGCGCCGCCTCTCTACCGATACTGAACGCGGAAGCGCCGCCGATCTTGCGTGATCACGCGCGTCACCACACCCCGTGTGCTACGGCGTGGGGACGGGTTCCGGCGACGGCTCCGCGGTAGGGGCCGGCATGGACGGCGCGGGCATTTCGGCGCTGGGTGTCGGGACCGGTTCCGGGGATGGTGATAGAGGTGTGGGCTCCGGCGGCATCGCTACGTTCGGAGTCGACGTGGGCGCAGGGGCGGGGGCGGCCATCGGCGGGGGCGTTACGGGTTCTACCGGCATCGCGGCGTGCGGCGTAGTGGCGGGCATGCCCGTCATTAGCTCGTGGCGGCGTTCATCGGCCTTGGCGCGTTGCGCCGCGGAAAGTCGTGCGCTCAACAAATCGCGGCGGGCGGCGGCGGGCTCACTGCCGCGCCCCGCGGCCACGCCATACCAGGCGAGCGCCTCGGTCTCGTGATCCGCCAGGTGGAAACCGAATTCGTAGAGGATGCCCATTTCATACTGGGCGGCCGTGTCGCCCTGCATCGCATCGTGGCGTATCTCGTCCACACCCGCGTAGCTCGTCAGGGGTACCAGGAGGCCCAAGGCCAGCACGGCTACCAAACGTGTTACTCGCATCATTATATTATTCTCCTGATTTCCTGCAGCGGAACGCACCGCAGTAGAGGCTTATCTAAATAATCGGCGTCGCAAACATGCCTACCGTCAACGAATACGCGCCAGCACACCCTCAAGCTCGTCGATACTATTGTAGTCGATGATCAACCGGCCTTTGCCTTTGGACGTGTGCTGGATGTGCACCTTGGCGCCGATCTTGTCCGACAGGCTATCCTGCAGCACGCGGATGTCCGGGTCCAGACTGCTGGACTTGGCCTTGGGGGCTACCGGACGTTCCATCAGATGCCGCACCAGGTTCTCGGTCTCGCGCACCGACAGACCCTTGTCGACCACCTGCCGCGCCGCCTGACTTTGGGCATGACCGGTGAGGGCTAGCAGGGCGCGCGCATGACCCATGTCCATCTTGCCTTCCTCCAACATCTGGCGCACATCGTCGTTCAGCGCGAGCAGACGCAACAGGTTGGTGACGGCGGCGCGCGAGCGGCCGACGCTCTCGGCGGTCTGCTGGTGGGTCATGCCGAACTCGTCGATGAGGCGTTGCAGCGCCAAGGCCTCTTCCACCGGGTTGAGGTCTTCCCGCTGGATGTTCTCGATGAGGGCAATGGCGATGGCCGCCTCATCCGAAATATCGCGCACTACGGCGGGTATGGTGTCGAGACCCGCCATCTGGCTGGCGCGCCAGCGGCGCTCGCCGGCAATGATTTCATACTGGCCACCGGACAAGGGGCGTACCACGATGGGTTGCACCACACCTTGGGCCTTGATGGAGTTGGCCAGGTCCTCCAGGGCCTCGGGGCTCATGTGGGTGCGCGGCTGATACTTGCCACGCCGCAGCAGATCCACCGGCAGGTGGCGCAGTTCGTCCCTCGCGTTGGCCGTGGTGTCCAGGGAACCGCCCAGTAAGGCATCCAGCCCGCGGCCGAGACGGGGTTTCTTCGTGCTCATGTTCAACCCTCACCCGCCAGTCGCACTGCGGTCGCAGCGGCACGGATATGTGAAAAACAGTTCATGCGGGAGCACCTTGTTCGCGCCGCAATATTTCCCCGGCCAGCGCGAGATAGGCCTGTGCGCCGCGGGATTGCATATCGTAACTGATCACCGGCTTGCCGTAGCTCGGCGCTTCAGCCAGACGCACATTGCGTGGAATGATCGTGCGGTAGAGCTTATCGCCGAAATGTTCACCCAGCTGGGCCGAGACTTCGTTGGCCAGGGTATTGCGCGGATCGAACATGGTGCGCAACAGGCCCTCGATCTCGAGACGCGGGTTCAGCGTCTCACGGATCTTGCGGATAGTGCCCACCAGGGCGGTGAGGCCTTCGAGCGCGTAATACTCGCACTGCATGGGGATCAGCACCGACTGCGCCGCGACCAGGGCATTCACCGTCAACAGGTTCAGGGACGGCGGACAGTCGATCAATATATAGTCGAATTTGTCCAAGACCCCCTGAAGTGCGGCACTCAAGCGCCGCTCGCGCCGCTCCATGCCGATCAGCTCCACCTCTGCGCCGGATAGGTTGCCATTGGCGGGTACCAGGCTATAGCCACTTTCGCACACCACCATGGCTGCCTCGATGGTGGCCTCGCCGATCAGGACTTCGTAGGTGGTGGGATGGGCCTGTTCTTTATTGACGCCGCTGCCCATGGTGGCATTGCCTTGGGGATCCAGGTCGATGAGCAGGACGCGCCGGCGCGTCTTGACCAGGGACGCGGCCAGATTGATGCTGGTGGTGGTCTTGCCCACGCCGCCCTTCTGATTGGTTACCGCCAGCACTTTCATCATGAAATCTCGCTGCACGCGTTAAGTTGGCTCGTTCGGGTCGACGGGGACAATGATGACCACATGGCGCGCCGCCGAAAGTCCCGGGACCACGAGGGCCGGCACATCGGTTACCTTGTAACCCGGTGGCATCCCCGCCAGTTCTTCCTGTGGGTAGACCCCCTTCATCGCCAAAAACTGTCCGGCAGCGCCACACACATGCCGGCTTGCCGCGAGCATATCAGTAATGGTGCTGAATGCGCGAGACACGATGGTGTCGAAGGGCGCCGGCGGATGATATTTTTCCACGCGATCGTTCACGACGGCGACATTTTTAACCCCCAGTTCGGCGCAGGCCTGGGTTACAAAGCGGGTTTTCTTCGCATTGCTGTCCAGCAGGGTAAAATCCATGTCGGGTCGCGCCAAGGCCAGGGGTATGCCTGGCAAACCGGCACCGGTACCGATATCCAAAACCCGACGGCCTTTCAAATAGGGCGCTATCGCCAGGCTGTCCAGCAGGTGGCGTGGGATCATTTGTTCCGGCACGCGCACCGCCGTCAGGTTATAGGTCCGATTCCACTTCTCCAGCAGCCGTACATAAGCGAGCAGGCTGAGCTGGGTTTCCGCCGCCAGCGGGCACCCCATGGCCGTCAGACCCTCCTGCAATAACGTATTCAACATGGATGTGGTTTAACGCCGTTCAAACCTGCACTGTCGGGAGACCCAGTGTACCCGTTGCAGCACCCCTACAGAACAACCACCTTGCCCCCTTTTGCCGGTAAATTCCCGCCCTTCATCCTCTAGGAATGTGCAATACAACAAAAGTTAAAGTACGCTGCCTCGGGCATTTGCGCGTGAGCAAAATTGATCGTATTCTTATTCGCTTTTACAAGGAGGATATAATGAAAAAAGCACTCTTCACTCTGGTGGGCCTGTTGGCCTTTGGCGCGACGCAGGCCGCCGACCTAACCCCGATGCCTGCCCAGGATGCAACAGCCGTAAAGCCCGCCGCTGCGACACCCGCCGAACCGGCGACTGCCCCCGCCGAGACCCATGGCACGGTTGCCCGCGCCGTCTTCACCACCGGCATCAAAGACCGTGAACCCACAGATACCCTCTCCACGTTGACCAACGATGTCACGAATATCACCTTCTTCACCGAGCTCCAGGGGATGCAGGGTCAAGCCGTGACCCACCGCTGGGAACACGACAACAAGGTCATGGCGGAAGTGAAATTTGATGTGGGCAGCTCGCGCTGGCGCGTGTTCTCCAGCAAGCGTCTGGAGCCGTCTTGGACCGGTGAGTGGAAGGTCTCGGTGGTGGATGCCAATGGCGGCACCCTGAGTGCGTCGACGTTCACCTACACTGCCAGTGAGAAGGCCGCGGCCCCGGAAACCGCCCCCGCCGCAGCGACATCACCGGCGATGCCGGCGGAACCCGCTACCACCAAATAAATCTGCTCGTCGCAAAAAACCCGGCACGGGAATAGCGTGCCGGGTTTTTTATTGCCAGAAATTATTAGGCGCGTCGTTTCAGGTGAACCAGCAACAAGGAGATGGCCGCCGGTGTGACGCCGGAAATACGCGCTGCCTGCCCCAGGGTCACGGGACGTTGGGCCACTAATTTCTGTCGCGCCTCCGTGGAGAGCCCACGCACCGTGGTGTAATCCATGTCCGTCGGTAACAGGGTTTCCTCGTTGCGCAGGTGTTTTTCGATTTCGTGTGTTTGGCGGTCGATATACCCTGCGTACTTGGCCTGGATCTCCAGCTGTTCCGACACGGCGGGATCCGCAACACCCGGACCGATACCGGGCAGGGTCATGAGGCTGGCATAGGCCACTTCCGGGCGGCGCAGTAAATCCAAGAGTGAATACTCACGTCCCAGTTCCTGCCCGAAAACACGCTGTATTTCCTGTGCATCGGTCGTTTCCGGACGTATCCAGGTCTTTGCCAGGCGTTGCTGTTCGCTGCTGACGGAGGCCGACTTGGCACAAAATCGCTGCCAGCGATCGGCGTCCACGAGACCGAGGTGGTGGCCGATTTCCGTGAGGCGCAGATCCGCGTTGTCTTCCCGCAATAGCAAACGGTATTCCGCGCGGGAGGTAAACATTCGGTAGGGTTCGCTCACACCACGGGTAACGAGGTCGTCAACGAGCACGCCCATATAGGCTTGGTCACGCCGCGGCCACCAAGGGGATAAATCCTTCACCTGTAGCGCGGCGTTGATCCCGGCAATGAGGCCTTGGGCCGCAGCCTCTTCATAACCGGTGGTGCCGTTGATCTGACCGGCGAAGAACAAACCACCGAGCGCCTTGGTCTCCAAGGTCGGCTTCAGTGCCCGCGGGTCGAAGTAGTCGTACTCGATGGCATAACCGGGGCGGGTGATATGGGCGTTTTCGAAACCCTTGATGGAGCGTACCAAGGCGTGCTGCACATCGAAGGGCAGGCTGGTGGAGATGCCGTTGGGATAGACCTCGTGGGTATCGAGGCCTTCGGGCTCAACGAAGATCTGGTGCGCAGTCTTGTCCGCGAAGCGCACCACCTTGTCTTCCACGGAGGGGCAATAGCGCGGGCCCACGCCTTCAATCACCCCGGCGTACATCGGCGAGCGATCGAGGCCGCCACGGATGATGGCGTGGGTGGACTCGTTGGTATAGGTGATATGGCAGGGCACCTGGCGCGGGTGCTCCGATCGATCACCCATGAAGGAGAACACCGGTGTCGGCGTATCACCCGGTTGCGGCTGCATCACCGTGTAGTCGATGCTGCGCCCGTCGATGCGCGGCGGTGTGCCGGTCTTGAGCCGCCCCACGGGCAGCGCCAGTTCCCGTAATCGCGCGGACAACGTATTGGCCGGCGGGTCGCCGGCGCGCCCACCCTGATAATTCGACAGGCCGATGTGGATCAATCCGCCGAGAAAGGTGCCCGTGGTCAGCACCACGGTACGGGCGCGGAAGGTGAGCCCCATCTGCGTCACCACCCCCACCACCCGATCCTGCTCCACAATGAGGTCGTCCACCGCCTGCTGGAACAGGCTGAGGTTTTCCTGGTTCTCCAGCACCCGGCGCACTGCGGCTTTATACAACACGCGGTCCGCCTGGGCGCGGGTGGCGCGCACCGCCGGGCCCTTGCGCGAGTTAAGAATGCGGAACTGGATGCCGGCACGATCCGCGGCACGGGCCATGACGCCACCGAGGGCGTCGATCTCTTTCACCAGGTGGCCCTTACCGATACCGCCAATGGCCGGGTTGCACGACATCTGGCCAAGGGTTTCGATATTGTGGGTGAGGAGCAGGGTACGGCATCCCATGCGCGCGCTGGCCGCCGCGGCCTCGGTGCCGGCATGGCCGCCGCCGATCACGATGACATCATAGGATTCTGAATACTGCATGGACATGGCCGTGGCCGCAGACTGGGGCGCGGAATCTTATCACTGGTTAAATTTGCATACAAAGGAGGCAGTGGACGGGTGCGGTGTCGGTTTACTTGCCGATGCAAAAACTGCTGAAGATACGCCCTAATAAATCGTCCGAGGTGAACTCACCAGTGACCTCTCCCAGGGCCTGTTGTGCCAGACGCAGCTCCTCCGCTGCCAACTCGCCGCGCTTTTGCTGAAGCTGTTGCAGGGCTTGCCCGCCGTGCGCCTGCGCCCGCCCGATGGCATCGAGGTGCCGGCGCCGGGCACTGAATGCGCCCGCCTCGGCATTCTGAAACCCCATGCATTCCTTGAGGTGTGCGCGCAACACCTCCAGCCCCGTGCTGTACTGGGCGGACACGCCGATCGCTATGCCGCTGTCGGTGCCGTTGGGATCCTGCCCCGAACCCATGCCCGGGGCGCGGCCGGTCAAATCGATTTTGTTATACACGAGGGTGTAGGGGATGGACGCCGGCAGCTGGTCGAGCAAACCGGTGTTGGTGACCGACTCCCCTTGGGCATCATCCAGCAGAAGTAATATGCGGTCCGCCTGCCGCATGGCGCGCTGCGCCCGACGCACGCCCTCCCCTTCAATGTCATCCGTGGTGACGCGTAGCCCAGCGGTGTCGATCAGATGCAGGGGCATGCCATCGATCTGCAGGTATTCCCGCAGCACATCCCGCGTGGTGCCGGGGGTGGCGCTGACGATGGCGCTATCGCGCCCGGCCAATGCGTTAAGCAGGCTGGATTTACCCGCATTCGGACGCCCCGCCAGGACCACCGTCATGCCTTCGCGCAACAAACAGCCTTGGCGTGTATTGGCCACGAGGGCGGCCATCTGTCCCTGCAGCTGCGCACAGCGCTCGGCCAGGGTAGCGTCCGCCAGGAAATCGATCTCCTCCTCGGGAAAATCGATGGCCGCTTCGATGTGTAAGCGTAAAGCAATCAGGGATTCCACCAGGGCATGCACCTGGCGGGAAAACTCCCCCGTGAGGGAGCGCAGGGCGGCGCGGGCGGCGGCTTCCGAACCACTCTCAATAAGGTCAGCGATAGCCTCCGCCTGGGCGAGGTCGAGCTTGCCATTGAGAAACGCCCTTTCCGAAAATTCCCCGGGGCGCGCGGCGCGTGCGCCGAGTTCCAGCACCCGGCGCAGTAGCAGGTCCAGCACCACTGGGCCACCGTGGCCCTGCAGCTCCAGAACATCCTCACCCGTAAAAGAGCGGGGGGCGGGGAAATACAGCGCCAGGCCTTGATCGATGGGGTTACCCGCGCTATCGATCCAGGTGGCAAGGGTGGCATGGCGCGGTACAGGAAGCGCGCCGATGAGTTGTTCGGCCAGGAACCGGGTGAGCGCACCCGAGATACGCAGCATGCCCACGCCGCCCCGTCCCGCCGCCGTGGCCACCGCAGCGATGGTGTCGGCGGTGGCGCGTGTCGGCTTATGCATGACGTGTCGGGGTAGGCGGGTTATTTCTTGCCGCTTGCCGCAACCTGTCGGGTGATCATCCACTGCTGCGCAATGGACAAGAGATTCTGCACCACCCAGTAAAGCACCAGCCCCGCCGGGAAGAAGGCAAAAAATACCGTGAACACCACGGGCAGGGCCATCATGACCTTGCGTTGCAGCGGATCGCCCATCTGCGGACTCAGCAGTTGTGTCACCAGCATGCTGATGCCCATCAAGACCGGCAGCACAAAGTACGGATCGGCGGACGACAGGTCATGGATCCAAAGTGCGAAAGGCGCCTGGCGCATTTCCACACTCTCCAGCAGCACCCAGTAAAGCGAGATGAATACCGGTATCTGTATTGCGATGGGCAGACAACCACCCAAGGGATTGATCTTCTCGGTTTTATACAACTCCATCATGGCCTGCTGTTGTTTCTGTTTGTCGTCGGGGTAACGTTCCTTGATGCTTTGCATCTTCGGCTGTACCCGGCGCATGTTCGCCATAGACTTGTAACTGGCGGCAGAAAGGGGATAGAACACCAGCTTGATGAGGATAGTGACCAGGATGATGGACCAACCCCAGTTCCCGACCCAGCTATGGATGTAGTGCAGCAGTATAAACAACGGCGAGGCGATAATGGTCAGCCAGCCGTAGTCAACGGTGAGCGTCATGCCTTCCGCTTGCCTGAGCAGGCGCTTGTGTTCCTTCGGGCCGGCATACAGGGTGGTGCTGATATCCACGTCTTGTCCCGGCAAGACCTTGCTGGGGTTAGCCGTTTTGTAGCCAATGACGTGCAGGCCGTCGTTCAGCGTTTTGCCGTAGAAGGTGTCGGTGCTGTCCGCCGGCGGCATCCATGCGCCGACAAAATAGTGCTGCAACATCGCTACCCATCCGCCCTTGACCTCGCGCTCCAAGGGCTTCTTGGTCATCTCGTCGAAGGTAATCTTCTCGTACTTTTTTTCCGGGGAGTAAATGGCCGCGCCTACATAGCTGGGTGCAGCACTCAGCAGGCTATGTTGTTGCACATAGCTACGCAATAATTGAGCGTAAAAATAGGCGTCCACCGTCTTCTTGCCGGCATTATGGATGGCGTAGTCCAGCTTCACCGCGTAGCTGTCCCGATGAAAAGTGAAGGTCTTCACCACGCTCAAACCGTCGGGTCCGCTCCAGGACAAAGGCACCTGTATGCTGTCCTGCCCTGGCTCCAGGACATATTGGTCTTTGACCACGTTATAGGTCGATTTGTGATTCGGCAAATCGGCGTTGTGGGCAACCAGTCCGGTCTGGGTGAGAAAAATATCCGTACCGGATTCGGACAATAGTTCGAAGGGGACCTCCGGCTGACTAATGCTAACGGGCTGTTTGCGTAATCCCAGGCGCCGCAGATCGCCGCCGAGGGTGTCGATTTCTGCAATATAAAGATCCGTGGTGACGGTGATGCGCTTTCCGCTTTGGACAACGGCGACGTCCGCGCGCGGTGTCGGGGGCAGCGTGCCATCAGCGGTCTTGGGGGGTGCCGGTACATCGCCATGGTTGCCTGTCGGCTGACCGGGCGCGGGCGCGGTCATGGCGATGGGTGGTGGTGGCGCATGTTGTTCTTCCCACGCCTGCCACAACAACATGAGAACCATGGAAAGGGCTAGAAAAAGAATGAGTCGTTGGTTATCCATGGTGGGTTTTTGTTCCGCTCTTCTGGGTCGGTGGGGGCACGGGGTCATAGCCACCGGGATGCCAAGGGTGGCAGCGCAGCAGGCGTGTGCTAGCAAGCCAGCTGCCTTTTAAAGCGCCGTGGTGTTGGATGGCATCGTAGGCGTAGTGGGAACAACTGGGATAGAAACGGCAATGGTTGCCCAAGAGTGGGCTGATCAGGGTGCGGTAGCCGCGTATCAGTAGCATCAGGAGCTTCTGCATTGCCGTTGTATTCTTTCCCAATGTTGTTGCAGTGCGGCCTTAAGCGTTTTGTTGTCGCTATCGGCGGCCTGGGGTCGGGCGATGACCACCAAGTCCACACCGCACAACGTTAGTCGATGTTGGCGGAATGACTCCCTTACCTGTCGCTTAATGCGGTTTCTTTGTACCGCGCGGGATGAGACCTTGCGCGAGACGGTGATGCCCAGGCGGGCTTGGGACAGCTGGTTGGGGGCGGTGTAGACACTGAATAGTGCGTCATTGGTTTTTTTCCCACCCCGCAGCACCGTGGTAAATCCCGTGCTGGCCAAGAGGCGACTTGCCTTCGGCAACCCCAGCCGCGGTGTCAGCAAGCTCAGGCGCTGAGTCTGGTGCGGCCTTTGGCGCGGCGGGCACGAATTACGGCGCGTCCGCCAGGCGTGGCCATTCTTGCGCGGAATCCGTGGGTGCGCTTGCGCTTTAACACGCCGGGTTGGTAAGTTCTCTTCATCTGATGCCTGCTTCATTTTCGTTGAACGGAAAGGGCGGCAAAGTTACTGCCTTTACCGCACCCTGTCAACCTTAAATTTCCACTAAAGATCAATACCCTGGCGGAGGTCCAGGTTTGCTGTGGATAACATTAGCCTCAACCGTTAGACTCGCCGGTCCTGGCTGGGATCTGTCTTTCGGCTAAGCGAGTGTGAGCCTGCATGATACTTTGGACTAAGTGCCTGGAACGGTTGGAAGAAGAGCTGTCAGCACAACAGTTTAATACCTGGATTCGCCCTCTACATGCTGTGGCGGAAGGCGACGGCCTGCGCCTGCTTGCCCCGAATCGCTTTGTGATGGACTGGGTGCGAGAGCGCTTTCTGGCTCGCATCGCCGAAATTGCCGCGCAATACCTGGACCGGGATGTGCCTGTCGCTATCGAAATAGGCAGCCGGTCTTCGGAGCATGTACCTGTTCCCGCTGTCACCGCTACATCAGCGCCGTTGCGTCCCGCCAAGCGGCCTTTGCAACAGGCAGGTCGACTCAACCCGGATTTCACTTTTGATACCCATATTGAGGGAAAATCCAATCAGCTGGCCCGTGCGGCAGCGCGTCAGGTTGGTGAAAACCCAGGGGGTGCCTACAATCCCCTGTTCATCTATGGCGGTGTGGGTTTGGGTAAAACCCATCTGATGCATGCGGCGGGCCAAATGATGATGGAGCGGCAACCTCAGGCACGGGTCGCTTATGTTCATTCTGAACGTTTTGTCGCCGATATGGTGAAGGCCCTGCAGCACAATGCGATTAACGATTTCAAAAAACACTACCGCACGCTCGATGCTCTGCTTATCGATGACATTCAATTTTTTGTCGGTAAGGAACGCTCGCAAGAGGAGTTCTTTCACACCTTCAACAATTTACTCGAAGGCCAACGGCAGGTCATCATTACTGCAGACCGTTTTCCGAAAGAGTTGGTGGGTGTTGAAGAACGTCTGATATCACGCTTTGGCTGTGGCTTGACGGTTTCTATTGACCCACCGGAATTGGAAACACGCGTAGCGATCCTGATGAAGAAGGCTCAGCATGAGGGTTTGAAACTGCCAGAGGAGGTTGCATTTTTTATTGCCAAGCGTGTGCGCTCCAATGTGCGCGAGCTGGAAGGTGCATTTCGCCGGGTGGTGGCCAGTGCTGCTTTTACCGGGCGACCCATTGATATGAACCTTGCCAGCGAAGGCTTGAAAGATCTTTTGGCGTTTCAAGAGCGCTTGGTTACCATCAACAATATTCAAAAGACGGTGGCAGAGTATTTTAAGATCCGTGTTTCTGACCTGCACTCTAAAAACCGTGCGCGCCAGGTGGTGCGACCACGGCAGCTTGCCATGGCTTTATCCAAAGAACTCACCAGCCACAGTCTTCCGGAAATTGGTGACGCCTTTGGAGGCCGTGATCACACGACAGTACTGCATGCCTGCCGTAAAGTGGTTGAGCTTAATGAGTCCAATATGCGCATCCGAGAGGACTATTCCAACTTACTCAGGATACTCACAACTTGATGTGGAAATGTGTGCGCTGGAATGTGGATAACTCACTATAATACCGGCTCACTCAGAGTTGCTCATGTTTATCCCGGCCATGTACACAGTGCTCATAAGGGGTTATCAACAGGGTTTGAAACTTTTAACTCTTTGTTTTAGTAAAGAAATATTGCCTTACCCACATGCCAAGACCGACATAATAGTTATTACTATAAGTTTTTAAATAAAACCTATAAACCAATAATGGAACAGACTATGCAACTTAGTATCCTGCGCGAAGACCTTCTCAAACCCCTCTCGTTTGTAGCGGGCGTGGTCGAACGGCGCCAGACCTTACCTATTTTGTCGAATGTGTTAGTTCGTTTGCACGAGGGCGAACTTTCTTTGGTGGGCACCGACCTTGAGGTAGAGGTCATCGTGAAGACACGATCCGCGCAAGGGGTTAATGGCGAACTCACGGTGCCCGCACGCAAGCTGTTGGATATTTGTCGCGCGCTTCCGTCTCAGGCCAAAATTGAAATCAAGTTGGAAAAGGAAAAGGTCGTGATTAAATCCGGCCGCAGCCGTTTCACCCTGATGGTATTGCCTGCCTCGGATTTCCCAAGCATCGAGGTCTCACAGTGGGAGCGCAGCATCACGCTTCCGCAAAAAGCGCTGAAAGAATTGCTGGAAAAAACCCAGTTTTGCATGGCGCAACAGGATGTTCGTTATTACTTGAACGGTCTCTTGCTGGAAGTCGGCGCTGACAAACTACGCGCGGTGGCCACCGATGGCCACCGCATGGCTATGAGTGAGTCCAGCATCACAACGCAAAGTGACAGTGACAAGCAGGTGATTGTGCCGCGTAAAGGTGTCCAGGAGCTGACGCGGTTTTTAGAAAGCAGCGATGAGACCGTCGATGTTCTGTTGGGCAACAATCACATACGCGTGGTATTTACTGACTTGGTGTTTACCTCCAAACTTATCGACGGTCGCTTCCCGGATTACAATAAGGTTGTACCGCAAAAACAGACAATACTTCTAAAGCTGGATCGGGATTTGTTTAAAGAAACACTCAATCGAGCCGCCATTCTGTCGAACGAAAAGTATCGCGGTGTGCGCTTCAGTATTAGCCCAGGCATCCTTCGGGTCACCGCACACAATCCAGAACAAGAGGAGGCACAAGAAGAGTTAGCCATCGATTATCAGGGGAACGAATTGGATATTGGTTTTAACGTAACCTACATCATCGATGCAATCAGCGCCCTCGACTCATCAGTGGTCGAATTTGGGTTATCGGACCCAAACAGCAGTTGCACACTGCGTAGCCCCTCAGAGCATCGCTATCAATATGTGGTTATGCCCATGCGTTTATGAGGTTCCAGGGAAACCAGCAGCCTTTTACACGATTCATCAATGCCTCTAACTTTGCTTGAAGTGGAGCACTTTCGCCTTTTCGAGAAAATCCGACTTGCGCCCGCTCTCCGCCTTAACCTGATTGTTGGTCATAACGCCAGTGGGAAAACCAGCCTACTCGAAGCTATACATCTTCTAGGAACAGGCCGCAGCTTTCGCACAACCCTCCTAAATCAACTCATTCGACACAGCTCGCCTGCTTTTCTAGTAAGTGGGCAGTTTTATGACGATGGCGTTCCCGCAACCCGCTTAGCGCTACAACGTGATACCCAACACTCGCGTTTCAGCCTGGGGGGCAGCCCCCAACCAAGCGCCTCTTTGTTGGCACGCACCCTGCCCTTGCAAATTATTTCTCCTGATAGTCATTTCCAATTTTTTACTAATACACGACACCGCCGGGGGATATTGGATTGGGGGGTGTTTCACGTGGAACCAGATTTTTATGGCCACTGGATGCGCTATCAGCGGACGCTCAACCAACGCAATGCGGCCCTGAAGGCCCGCCAACTCCCTAAGGCGTGTTTTGCTTGGGATCCGGAACTGGTGGAATCCGGCGAACGCCTACAGGCCTACCGCCGTCAGTTTCTTGAAGAATGGAATAGTCGTTTTCAACACTATTGTTTTCATCTCCTGGGCGTTTCTGAAGCAGAAATTGAACTTAAGCAGGGCTGGGAGTCCGACATCGGTTTGGATCAAACACTACACAAAGAGCGTGGGCGGGATTTACAAACCGGCAGCACCCACTCCGGGCCGCACCGTGCCGACATAGGCCTCTCTTTTTCCGGCCAACCTGCCCGTATCAGTGCCTCCCATGGCCAGCAGAAATTATTGGTGATCGCGTTACGCCTGGCTCAAATGGAAATCTTTACTCAAAAAACCCGTCGTCACTGCGTAGTATTGATTGACGACCTTGCGGCTGAACTGGATCCACGACACCGACAACAGCTCATGCACACCCTCTCCAGCATGTCTCTACAGGTATTTATTACCGCCACCGAGGCAGGTTTGGTGGACACCCAGGGCTGGTTATCGCACAAAGTGTTTCACGTGGAACGAGGTGGTATCGAAGAAGCAACCTGATTACATTCCGCGGAACAAGGCCGCTAAATAGAGGAAAGTAGAAGATAAAAATGCTAAAATCCGATCTTTTACGGGCGGACATTCATGATGGATAGCAAACCTGTTTATGATTCCACCAGCATCCAGGTCCTCAAAGGTCTTGATGCCGTACGCAAACGCCCTGGCATGTACATCGGTGACACGGACGACGGCAGCGGCCTGCACCACATGGTGTTTGAAGTGGTGGATAACTCCATCGATGAAGCCTTGGCCGGCTACTGTACCCAGGTCCTGGTAACCGTACACACCGATAATTCGGTGACCGTTTCCGACAATGGGCGCGGCATCCCCACCGGCATTATTCCAGAGGAAGGTAAATCCGCCGCAGAAGTGTTAATGACGGTGCTGCACTCCGGTGGCAAATTCGATCAAAACTCCTACAAGGTTTCCGGCGGTCTGCATGGTGTGGGCGTATCGGTGGTAAATGCCCTATCCGAATTCCTCGAACTGACGATACGCCGGGAAGGAAGCCTGCATTATCAGAAATATGTAAACGGTGAGCCCCAAGAACCACTAAAAGTGATGGGTAAAGCGGACGATACCGGCACAGAGGTGCACTTTAAGCCCAGCCCCAACATTTTCGGCGATACACTGATCCATTATGAGCTCCTGGCTAAGCGTCTCCGGGAACTGTCATTCCTGAATTCCGGCGTGCGCATCATCTTGCGCGATGACCGCGACGGAAAAGAAGATATCTTCGAATACCAAGGCGGTATCGCCGCCTTTGTCCGGCACCTCAACCGAAACAAAATACCCCTGCATGAAAAGGTAATTCATTTCACCGCCGATAAGGATGGCATCACCATAGAGCTGGCGATGCAGTGGAATGATTCCTACCAGGAAAATATATTCTGTTACACCAACAATATCCCCCAACGTGATGGCGGTACACACCTGGCGGGCCTGCGTGCCGCCATGACGCGGACACTCAATCAACACATCGAAGGCCTGCAAGGCAGCAAGAAAGACAAGGTGCCCACCACCGGTGACGACGCCAGAGAAGGGCTCACCGCGGTGCTCTCGGTAAAAGTGGCCGACCCAAAGTTTTCATCGCAGACGAAAGAGAAGCTCGTTTCGTCCGAGGTCAAGGGGGCGGTTGAATCCGTCATTAACGAAAAACTGGGCGAATTTCTCCAGGAGAACCCCGGAGACGCCCGCAACATCGCCAACAAAATTATGGAGGCCGCGCGCGCGCGCGAGGCCGCTCGTAAAGCCCGGGAAATGACGCGGCGGAAAGGGGCGCTCGATATTGCTGGTTTGCCAGGCAAACTGGCCGATTGCCAGGAGCGCGATCCCGCCTTGTGCGAGATATATCTAGTCGAGGGTGATTCGGCGGGGGGCTCAGCCAAGCAGGCCCGCGACCGCCGCTTTCAGGCCATCCTTCCCTTGAAAGGTAAGATACTAAACGTAGAGCGCGCGCGCTTTGACAAGATGATAGGCTCCGCCGAAGTAGGTACCCTGATCACAGCACTCGGCACAGGGATAGGAAAAGAAGATTTTAATATCAACAAGTTAAGATATCACCGCATCATCATCATGACAGACGCAGATGTGGATGGGTCACATATACGTACATTGCTGCTAACGTTTTTTTACCGACAGATGTACGAATTATTAGTACGCGGACATATCTATATTGCCCAGCCTCCGCTCTACAAAGTAAAGCGCGGCAAACACGAGCGGTATATCAAGGACGATGTCGAGATGCAGTCCTACCTGCTGGACGCGGCGCTGGATGGCGCACAACTCACAGGCGAGGCGGATGGCAAACCCCTCGCCGGCGTGGAATTGGGTAAGCTGTGTAATGACTACTTGTCAGTGGAAAATACCATTAAACGGCTGGCGCGGCGCTATGACAGCAAATTACTCAAGACGCTGATTTACCAATCCAGCCTCAGCCCGGAGGCATTGCAGCAAGCGAGTACCGCTAACGCATTTGTCGAGGAGATCAAGGGCAGGCTGACCTCAGAGCAAAACGGCGTGCGCTATGACGTCGTTGCGGGCAGCAATCACAACGGGCAGGCAGAAATCCTAGTCACACGCAGCGAACACGGCAGTTCGACCATCAGCCGCATCGATGCGGAGTTTTTGTCCTCGGGCGAATACCGCAGCCTGTGCAGCCTAGGTGGGCAGTTGCAGGGGCTGATGCGCACCGGCGCCAGTGTGCAACGGGGCGAGAAGACCCAGTTAGTAACCAATTTTGAAGAAGCCTTCACCTGGTTAATGGATGAGGCACGGCGCGGACAAACGATACAGCGCTATAAAGGCTTGGGCGAAATGAACCCGGACCAGTTATGGGAGACCACCATGGAGCCAAGTACCCGCCGGCTCCTGAAGGTGAATATCGAGGATGGTGTCGCGGCAGACGAGGTCTTCACCACACTCATGGGCGACCAGGTGGAACCGCGGCGCGAATTCATCGAAAAAAACGCCTTGGCGGCCACTAACCTGGATATCTGACACGAGCGTCTTGAGTAGACGCACGACGGTGTTGTCAGATCAATGCAGTGTTCGCGGCATGCTCAGTAGAAATGGCGCGATCTCCGCATCGAATTCCACCCCGTCGTCAGCCATCATTTGGTAGCTGCCCCGCATGCTACCCACGGGGGTTTCCAGCACCGTACCGCTGGTATACTCAAAACTCGAGCCGGGGGGAAGATAGGGGTGTTCGCCCACCACCCCGGGACCGCGGACTTCCTGCACCTTGTCGTTGGCATCAGTGATCACCCAGTGACGAGTGAGCAATTTCGCCGGGACGCTGCCCCGATTGGTGATCGTCACCGTATAGGCAAACACATAGCGATTGACGGCAGGCGCGGATTGCGCATCCACGTAGAGTGGATTCACGTTTACTTCAATGTGATGCTTACGAGGTGGATTCATAACCCTAGGCGTCAGACATGGAGGGCGCATTGTGCTACATCTGCCCGAAGAAAAAAACGCACAGTTTTTGCGTGAGCAAAACCGTATCCCCATACAGTAAAACCAACCGTCAGCACAATGTGCCGGGTAACAACGATTGCCCGCAAGGGATGCTGATAAAGTCGGCTCCGCGGGTGTCCAGTCGCACCGCTGTCAGTTGCCTGCCCCATAGACAGCCGCTATCCAGGGCGATAACACCATCGTCCTGCCATAACCCGAGAGTGGACCAATGCCCAAATACGATGCGTGCATGCCGGGAGCGTCGCTCCGGAATCTGAAACCAAGGTAAAAATGGCGCGGGCTGGGTGCCCGGCGCCCCACTGGCGCGTAACAACATGCGCCCTGCGGGATCACAGTAGCGCAGACGCGTGAAGACATTAACAATCACCCGCAAACGGTCATGGCCGGTCAGGGTATCGTCCCAGCGATCGGGCTGATCGCCGTACAGTGTGTCGAATAAATCATTGGACGCCGATGCACCTATGGCCGCCTCCGCCTCCCGCGCGTAGACCATGGCTTGGTCCAAACTCCACTGGGGTACGAGCCCGGCATGCACCAAGGTATATCCGAGACCGGCATCGTGATGCAAAAGAGGGCGCTGGCGTAACCAGGCCAGCATAGACTCGCGGTCCGGTGCGGATAGAATTCCCTCCAGGGTGTCGCCGGACCGCATTTTGGCCTTGCCGGCGGCCACCGCCAGCAAATGGAGATCGTGGTTGCCGAGCACGACGATCGTTTCCGGCAGCGACATGACAAAACGCAATACCTCGGCGGACTGCGGGCCGCGGTTTACCAAGTCACCGACCAGCCACAACCGGTCCTGTGAGGGATCAAAACGCAGCGTATCGAGGAGCTGTTGCAACGCCGAATAGCAGCCCTGTACATCGCCAATGGCATAGACCGCCATGCCTCAACCCAGCGCTAGCTGTTTGTGCAGACTGATCGTGGCGCGCACCAGCGCATCGGTAATGCCAGGTTCACTCACCGAGTGTCCGGCGTCCGGGATGATCTCCAGTTGTGCCTGCGGCCAGGCAAGATGCAGATCCCAGGCACTTGCCATGGGGCAACACATATCGTAACGCCCCTGGATAATATAGCCGGGTAGGGTGGCGAGGCGGTATGCATCACGCAGCAGTTGGTTTTCCGCGAGAAAGGCCTGGTTGACGCAGTAATGCGCCTCGATGCGCGCCAGGCTCATGGCCAGGTGCGGGTTACTGAAAAAATCGATGACCGCGTGATTCGGTGTCAGGGTAGCGGTGCGCCCCTCCCATACGGACCAGGCCTTGGCGGATGCCATGCGCGCAATTTCGTCATCGCCCGTGAGGTGGCGGTAGTGGGCATGCACCAGGTCGTCGCGTTCGTTTTCCGGGATGGGGGTGACAAAGTCCTGCCAATAATCCGGATACACATAGTTCGCACCCTCCTGATAGAACCAGCGGACCTCCTGAGGCCGCATGAGAAAAATACCGCGCACGATCAATCCAAGCACGCGCTCCGGATAGGTCTCGGCGTAGACCAGGCTCAGGGTCGATCCCCAGGAGCCGCCGAAAAGCACCCAACGATCGATGTCGAAAAACTGACGTAGGGCTTCCATGTCTGCCACCAGATCCTGGGTGGTGTTGTGGTCCAGGGAGGCATGGGGTCGCGAACGCCCCGCGCCACGCTGATCGAATAGGATTATGCGATAGTGTGTCGGGTCAAAAAAGCGCCGGTGTTTTTCGTCACAGCCCGCCCCGGGACCGCCGTGTACGAACAGCACAGGGACTCCCCGGGGGTTTCCGGATTCCTCGACATAAAGCTGGTGTCCGTTACCGACGGAAAGGGTGTCGACGCGATTCGTTTTGATTTCAGGATAGAGTTTGAGCATAAGTGACGGCGGTCAGAAAGACTCAGCCTCCACCTGCAGATAGGCCAGACTGACTAGACGGCCGAGGTTGGCATCGAACAGGGCCCACTGATGGTAAGCCGCCAGGTCTTTGCCGACCATGTCCTTCATGTCGTAATCGCTCAAGCCACGGGCATAATACTTCTTCACCGAGCCATACAAGGTTGAAAGAAATGCCCGATAGGCCAACGGGACTTCGCGTCCACCACTCTGGCCATGACCGGGCACAAAAAGTACTGCCTTGGTTTTCAGTGCCATGTCGATGGCGGCGATGTTGCCCTTGAAGTCGCCGTCATCCAGGCGCGCTACGCGCTGAGCCATGACAATATCCCCAAGGAACATGAGCTTTTCCTCCACCACTTCCACCATCAGATCACCATCGGTATGGGCCTTGCCGTTGTGGTACATTCGAAAATGGCGGTCACCGAGACGCAGCATATCGTTGTTCTCGAGGGCGCTACTGGGAAGCACAAGCCGGGTGCCCATGGTGGCGCCCGTTGTCAGGGTGAGCATGGTTTTGAGCCAGGTCTCACCCTCTGCTTCAGCCTTGGCGATCATATTCGGATGGGCATAAATCACAGCATTGGGGTAGGCATCGTGAATCGCCTGGTTGCCCAGCCAGTGGTCCCCGTGGATATGGGTATTGAAGACAGCGATGACCGGTGACGGCGTCGTTTTGGCGATTTTCTCCAACAGCATACGCCCAACCTGCAGGCTGGAGCCGGGATCAATGACCACTACACCCTTGCTGGTGAGCACAAAGGCCGGGTTGTTCATGAAGCCCCGGTTTTTCTTGTTCGGCTCCTCGTTTGGGCCAGTTACAATGTAAACCCGGTCGGTAAGCTGCTTTAGCGGATAATCCCCGGCAATGGGCGGGCCTTCGGACTTGGAACAAGACACCAGTGCAATACTTACCGCGACTACCATCCAGCGTGAAAAATAACCCATGGCGATCTCCGACCCGAGGCAACAAAATTTTTGTTGAACACAGTATACCCGATGGCGCCCGCAGGAGCAGTTGACCAGAAATTCACAGTGGCACGGCACAGGGAATCAGGCTATTCTCCCCGGTTTTTAGGCCGCGCCAGGTTCAAGCCATGTCAGTTGAGATCACGCGTGAGGTTGCCCGTCGCCGGACCTTTGCGATCATTTCCCACCCGGATGCAGGGAAAACCACGTTAACCGAAAAGCTCCTGCTGTTTGGCGGCGCGATTCAGCTCGCCGGCAGCGTCAAAGGACGTAAGGCGGCACGCCATGCCACGTCCGACTGGATGGAAATGGAAAAGCAGCGCGGCATTTCTGTCACCTCATCGGTCATGCAGTTTCCTTACAAAGACCGCATCGTCAACCTGCTCGACACCCCGGGTCACGAAGATTTTTCCGAAGACACCTATCGTACCCTCACCGCCGTGGACTCGGCCCTCATGGTGATCGATATCGCCAAGGGTGTAGAGGACCGTACCATCAAGCTCATGGAAGTCTGCCGGCTGCGCACCACCCCCATCACCACCTTCATCAACAAGATGGACCGCGAGGGGCGCGATCCCATGGAGGTGTTGGACGAAGTGGAAAAGGTGTTGAACATCCAATGCGCGCCGGTGACCTGGCCCATCGGCATGGGCAAGCGCTTCAAGGGCATCTATCACCTGCACACCGAGTCCGTACATCTGTACTCGCCGACCCACGGTGGCAAGATCAATGTGGGCGAAGTGATCGTAGGCCTCGACAACCCGCGCCTGGACGAGGTGCTGGGGGATCAGGCCCAGGAGTTCCGCGGGGAAGTGGAGTTAGTGCGTGGCGCCAGCCATGCCTTCGACCTGGCGGCCTATCTCGCCGGTAAACAGACGCCCGTGTTTTTTGGCTCCGCCGTGAATAATTTCGGTGTGCAGGAGTTACTCGACAGCTTTGTGGAGGTTGCCCCGGGACCGCAACCTCGGGACGGTGGGGGGCGCCTGGTGCGGGCGGAGGAAGAGGCCCTCAGCGGCTTCGTCTTTAAGATCCAGGCAAACATGGACCCCAATCACCGTGACCGCATTGCCTTCATACGACTTTGCTCGGGTAAATACACGCCGGGCATGAAGCTCTACCACGTGCGCCTCGGCCGCGAGGTCACCGTTGCCAACGCCATTACCTTCATGGCACAGGAACGTGTCGCTGTGGAAGAGGCCTACGCCGGCGATATCCTGGGCCTGCACAACCACGGCACTATGCGCATCGGTGATACCTTTACTCAAAAGGAAGCACTCAAGTTCAGCGGCATTCCCAATTTTGCCCCGGAAATCTTCCGCCGCACCCAGATCAAGAACCCGATGAAGATGAAGGCGCTGCAAAAAGGCCTGGAGCAATTGACGGAAGAAGGCGCGACCCAATTGTTCCGCCCGCTCAATTCCAACGAACTGATACTCGGTGCGGTGGGTACCCTGCAGTTCGACGTGGTGACGAGCCGTCTGCAGAACGAATACGGCGTGGACGCGGTCTTCGAACCGGTGCAGGTGAAAACGGCACGCTGGATCGTGTGTCACGACGAGAAAATGCTGGCCGATTTCGAGAAAAAACTGCGCGACAACCTCGCGCGGGACGGTGCCGGTGAGCTGGCCTATCTCGCGCCGTCACGGGTGAACCTGCAGCTGACCATGGAGCGCTGGCCGGAGATCACCTTTAACGCGACGCGCGAGCAGGCTTAGCCGGCGTGCATAAGGTTTGATATTGGTCGTCGCTTGTGTCCGGGATGAGCAGGCCTTACTATCGAAAAAATCCACGAGGACACGCCATGCGCATCACCCGCAAGGGCCGGATCACTGTTCCAGCGGAAGTTTGTGAGCAGGCCGGCCTGTTTCCAGACACTGAGGTGGAATTCGCCGTGCGTCACGGCGTGGTGGTGCTGCAAAAAACCGGTAAATCGCCTATACGCCGCAGACGCCTGATCGCGCACCTGCGCGACAAAGCCACCCGGTCCATGAGCACTGACGAGATCTTGGTCCTGACCCGCGGCTAATCGAGCGTTATGGATGGTCACAGGATTGAGTCGCTGAAGATATTGGAGATCGAGTAATGCTGGCCACCCATGTGCATCTGAAAAACTGGCGCAACTTTCGTGAGGCGGCTGTGCCACTGGCTGCCAGAACTTATGTGATTGGCCCGAATGCATCTGGCAAGTCGAACTTGCTGGACGTGTTCCGCTTGCTGCGTGACGTCAGTAAGCCGAACGGCGGGGGGCTCCAGAAAGCGGTGGATGACCGAGGGGGCATATCCAAACTGCGTTGTTTGCATGCGCGGCGGGATACAGAAGTTCGCATCGAGGTTCATTTGGCTGAGAAAGCGGAGCCAGTCGAGCCGACATGGAAGTACATACTTGGGTTTAAACCGGAGGGCAAAGGTGCGCAGCGGTTGCTTGTCTCAACCGAGGAAGTTTGGCACGCTGGACGCCGATTGTTCAGTCGTCCGAACGACCAAGATAAAAAAGACACCCAGTTGCTTACGCAAACGTATCTGGAGCAGATTCAGACCAACGTAAAGTTTAGAGATATTGCGGAATTTTTCAGTAATATAACCTACCTGCATCTGGTACCGCAGCTACTTAAATACGGAGACAAGATCGGGGGCCAGCGTCTTGAGGATGACCCCTTCGGGCAGGGTTTTCTGGAGCGAATCGCCAAGTGCTCAAAAAATACGCGCGAAGCACGGTTGCGGAAGATCGCCAAGGCGCTTGCCGCAGCCGTGCCCCAGTTCAAGGAGTTGCGTTTCCATCCTGACGAAGCGACGGGCCGACCGCATTTGGAGGCCTTGTATGAACATCATCGGCCACAGGGCGCATGGCAGCGTGAGGAGCATTTTTCGGATGGAACGCTGCGTTTGATTGGTTTGCTGTGGTCACTATTGGATGGCGATTCCCTACTGTTGCTTGAAGAACCTGAGCTTTCACTGCACCAGGCGGTGGTCGAGCAGATTCCGCTATTGATCGATCGCGCACTACGCCAAGCCAAACATCGCCGCCAAGTCATTATCAGTACTCATAGCGATGTAATGTTGAGCAATCCAGGCATAGACGGACGGGGGGTGGTGGTTCTGGAGGCTGACCGAGAGGGGTCGCGCGTCCGGCCGATTAGCGAAACTGAAACCAAAGCGTTGGAGGCCGGACTGTCAGTAGCCGAGGTGGTGCTGCCAAAAACACGACCCGCGGGCGTTGAGCAATTGGGGTTGTGGTGAATGAAGAGCATGGTTATCGCGACCGAGGACGCCCTGACTGAGGCTGTGGCCGAACGCCTGATTCTCGAAACCGGGGGTGTGCTATGTGTTGATACAAAAATACCCGGGAAAGGCGCCGGTAATTTGAAAAAGAAGCTACCGGAACTCACGCGGGTTGCCTATTCATTGCCTGTGCTGCTGATTACCGATCTTGATCGTGTGGCCTGCGCTCCTCTATTGATTTCGACATGGAAGGGTGGTGGCAAGCTTCCACAAGATATGTTATTTCGGGTTGCCGTGCGAGAGGTTGAGTCCTGGCTGATGGCGGATGCCGAGGCGCTCGCCAACTTGTTAAAAATCAGATCCAAGAAAATTCCTATTGAGCCGGATACCCTTGGCGATCCCAAGCAAACACTGCTTGAACTTGCAAAAAAAGCCCCGCGCGCGATTCGCGAGGAGTTGATCAAGGCGCCTGGGGCAATAGCCGCCCAAGGAATCGGTTACAACTCAATGCTTGGGCAATTTGTGCGCGAAGATTGGAGTGCTGAACGAGCCGCAATACGTTCACCAAGTTTGGCCAGCGCGCGCAGGCGCATAGATGAGTTAGCGGCCCGCTACCAATAGGTTACAAAATCTCACAATACGAGCAACGCGGTGTAACGTTCTTCTTCAGGCAATGGAGCAGGTGGGGCGCGGACGACAAGAGACAGCCAAAAAGGGACTATGGGCGTATTTTCGCCGGAAGAACCTGGGACGGTATGTCGACAGCAATAAAATACGCGTGTAGACCATCGGGCATCAGGTTCAGATAAGTGGCCCCATCACTCCGCTGCTGCAAACAGCGCCTCCAGATCTTCCGCGGTAAACGCCGGTCCCTCGGCGCCGGCCTTGCCGTACACCCCATCCGCCAGCGCCTGTTTGCGCGCCTGCAACTGGCCGATCTTTTCCTCCACGCTGCCGGCGGTGATGAGTTTGTACACGAACACCGTTTTGTCCTGGCCGATGCGGTGCGCGCGGTCCGTGGCTTGGCGCTCGACCGCCGGGTTCCACCACGGGTCGTAGTGGATCACGGTATCGGCGGCCGTGAGGTTCAAGCCGATGCCGCCGGCCTTGAGGCTGATGAGAAACAGCGGCACCTCGCCGGCTTGGAAACGATCGATGGGGGTGGCGCGGTCGCGGGTGTCGCCGGTGAGCAGCACGTAGTCGAGGTGGCGTTCTTTCAGTTCCGCCTCGATCAGCGCCAGCATGCTGGTGAATTGTGAAAACAACAGCACGCGCCGGCCTTCCTCCAGCAGTGCCGGCAGCATTTCCATAAGTAGTTCTAGCTTGGCGGAGCGCTTCACCTTCTTCGCGCTATCGAGTTTCAACAGGCGCGGATCGCAACAGACTTGTCGCAGCTTCAGCAGCGCGTCCAGGATCACGATCTGGCTGCGGGCGAGGCCCTTCTTCTGGATTTCGCTGCGCACCTTGTCGTGCAGCGCCAGGCGGATGCTTTCGTAGAGATCGCG
>JAYUBZ010000133.1:0-6421 GCA_043740595.1 Gammaproteobacteria bacterium | reverse complement strand
GGTATATTACCGCATTTTTTACTGACTATCCGGGAAGAATACAGTGTCCAAAATCCGCCTGTCGACGCGCGTGCAGCGCATCAAACCCTCCCCCACCCTGGCGGTGGATGCGCGTGCCAAGGAACTCAAGGCGCAGGGCAAGGACATCATCAGCCTCGGCACCGGCGAGCCGGATTTCGATACGCCGCAACATATTAAGGACGCCGGCATCCGCGCCATCCGTGACGGTTTCACCAAATACACCGCCGTGGACGGCATCCCTACGCTCAAACAAGCCATCATCGCCAAATTCAAACGCGACAACGGCCTGGACTACCACCCCGAGCAGATCCTGGTCTCCGTCGGCGGCAAGCAGAGCTTCTTCAATCTGGCCCAGGCCCTGCTGGATGCCGGTGACGAGGTGGTCATCCCCGCCCCGTATTGGGTCTCCTATCCAGACATGGTGCTGCTGGCGGACGCCACGCCGGTGATCATTTCCGCAGGCATCCAGCAACAGTTCAAGATCACACCGGAACAACTGGACGCCGTCATCGGCTACAAAACCCGGTTGGTGGTCATCAACAGCCCGTCCAATCCCACGGGCAGCGTGTATAGCCGCGCGGAGCTGTTAGCCCTGGGCGAGGTGCTGCGCAAATACCCGGATGTGCTGATTGCCTCCGACGACATGTACGAACACATCCTGTGGTCCAGCGAGCCCTTCTGCAACATCCTGAATGTCTGCCCCGACCTCACAGACCGCACCATGGTGCTGAATGGCGTCTCCAAGGCCTACGCCATGACCGGTTGGCGCATCGGCTACGCCGCCGGACCCAAGGCCCTCATCGGGGCGATGAAGAATATCCAGTCCCAGAGCACCTCCAACCCCACATCTATTTCTCAGGTGGCGGCAGAGGCAGCCCTTAACGGCGATCAAGGCTGCATCGAACCCATGCGGCGCGCCTTTCGTGAACGCCACGATCACGTGGTGGCGCGCCTCAATGCCATCCAGGGCATACGCTGCCTGCCCTCCTGGGGCACCTTTTATTCCTTCCCCTCGGTCCAGGCGATCATCAGCGCCTTCGACGGTATAGACAACGATGTGGAGTTGGCGGAGTACATCCTGAACGAAGCCGGTGTCGCCGTCGTGCCGGGCTCGGCCTTCGGCGCCGAGGGGTATCTGCGCCTGTCCTTCGCCACCAGCCTGGACAACCTGAACGCCGCCCTCGATCGCCTGGAGCGGTTGTTCGGTCGCGCCGAGACGTAACCCATGGCTGACGTTGGTCGTCGATTATCCCGTGACACTCCAGCTGGAGCAGATTCAACCGTCGGAGCTGCGTCTGCACAGCATTACCCAACCGGGACACCTGCAGATAGACACTGTAGTTTGAAGGACAACTGGACATCGCTCTGCGATTTACACCAAATAAGGTGGAAATAACACAGCCAATGCGTTAGCCAGGGCCTTGTCCGCTGCCAAGAGATACGCATAATGGGCGCTTAGTCTTCGCTATAAAAAACGCGGCACGGCGCAAGGACGCGACATCGCCACCCCGCATACGACCCACACCCGCCCACAAGGACTGTGCCGACATGGATGTCACGATCTATGCACACCGGGGGATTTCCCACTATCATCGCCCACTATGCCGCGCTGCACACCCGGTCGCCTGCCGACGTCAGCGCGCGTTCAGCTTGTTCGACATGCTCATAACCCTCGCGATTGCCAGCACCCTGATCGCACTGGCAGTGCCGACATTCAAACACCTGACCGTACGCACCCGTATCACTGCCCAGGTCAATGGGCTGCTGACGGATTTGCATCTGGCACGCAGCGAGGCCATCAAGCGCGGACAGCCTGTGGTGTTGTGCAAAAGCCAGGATGGACAACACTGTGCCGGCGATGACGCATGGCATGAGGGCTGGGTCATGTTTGTCGACGGGAACGACAATCACCTAGCCGACCCGAACGAAACCGTAATTCGTGTGCAGGGCACACAGCCCAGCGTGAAAACCCATCTCAACGCCTCTGGCGGGCCTCAACGCAATCACTATCTGGGGTATCGCCCCGACGGCAAGAGTGGAAAACGCGGTACCTTCACGTTTTGCGATCCCACGGCACCCAGTCTCGCGCGCGCGATCATCATTTACTGGACGGGTCGCGCCCGTGTCTCGGACAAAACCGATGACGGCCGCGCCCTGACCTGCCCAGATCACGCAAGTGGGTAAGCCCCGCAGAAAAACCCCTGGCGCGCTGCTATCCTTGACCGACCCGGCCGTCGTCAGTACTATACGCCCCCTTCTTCCCCGGTAGCTCAGTCGGTAGAGCAAGTGACTGTTAATCACTGGGTCGGCGGTTCGAGTCCGTCCCGGGGAGCCAATTTTCGCAACACTGACCGCTTGTTGTCGTGTCTGCGGCGCGCGCTCCTTCCCAGCCAGCCATTAACCGGCGCCTGTCGGGTTTTGACCAGGCCCCGTCCGTGATGTGTGTCTGCCGCGGCCATACCACCCCAACCTGTTACCCATCAAACAAACTTGCTGCGCGGGCGTGCATGCTGGAAACTTGCGGCATCGGGCAGCCTGTGCCCCTGCGCCATTCCTCCACCCAGTCCGCAAAGTTTCAAAAGGAGAGCCATCCATACCTGGCGGTGGGACTGGAGCTCCCCTTTGCCACCGGCCTGCTGGGCAGCTGGTTTGGTTACATTGGTCCGGTATTGGTATTGCTGGGGCTGTTTCTGGCGGGCGTCGCCACCCTGCAGGGCTATAAAGGCACGGTCGTCAAGGACAAATAATAAACGGGTTGATGGTGTAGGGCATCACGCATTGCCCGTACTGGTTTGGACGGATGTCGCCTGCCGACCCTTCCACAGCGGCGCAATAATAATGCGCAAACAGGCATGGGCGGCGCGCAGCGCCGCCTCGGCGTCCGCCGCGGTCGGCGCGTGTGCAAAGATGAACCCGAGGTAGCTCGCACCCTCCGGCAGCGGCACCAGTTCGTTGCCCTCGCGTACATCGATGATCACGTCATCGATGTACGGCACGCGTCCCGCAGCCAGCACGCCCTCTACCCGCCGCAGGATACCGGCCTGGGGGACGGGTATCATCAAAACGCCGGCCGCACCCGTTTCGTTGTGCGTTGTCAGCGGCAGGCCCAGGGCGTGGGCCATCACCAACTCCTCCAAACCATACCCCGTGCCGAAACGCAGCAAGCGTCCGCACAGGCCGCCGATGGTGCGCGCCGCCACCTCCAGTATCCAAACACCGTCTGCGTTAACGCGGCACTCCGCGTGCACCGGCCCCTCGCGCAAACCATAGGCGGCGCAGGCCGCGCCTACACACTGCGCGATGCGTCGTTGCAACGCGTTCGAATGACGCGAGGGCGTGATGTAATAGGTCTCCTCGAAATACGGCCCATCCAGGGGATCGGGTTTATCGAAGATCGCCAGCAACTGCAGGCGACCCGCCGTCAATAGGCCTTCCACGGCGACCTCGGTGCCCGGGATAAATTCCTCCACCAGCAGCCTATGACGCTCCTCGACATCCCCGACATCCTCGACACGCGCCAGGATCGCCTGGATGCGGGCGATGGCGAGGCGCAGTTCCTCCAGGTTGTTGGCGCGTATCACGCCGCGACTTGCCGACAGGGCCACGGGTTTCACCACACAGGGGAAACCCATGGCCACGAGTTGCGGCGCCAGCGCCACACGCAGATCGATGCACTGGTGTCGGGGAACCGCCACGCCGGCACCGGCAAGACAGGCACGCGCCTGGTCTTTACGCCGCGCGATATGCACCGCTTTCAGCGGGTTGTGCGCCAGGGACAGGGCCGCAGACGCGCGCGCGGCAAGCGCGGTACTGGCGTCGTCGGTGCCGATGACGGCGCAAAATGGCGTGCGCCCCGCCTGGGTCAGGATAGTCTGCAAGGCGGCGGCCGCATCGCCCATATCGACATGCAGGCCGGTGGTATGCGCCCCGACCAGGGCGCAGCGGTCCTGGGTGGCGATGACAATTTCAGCCTGATGCCGGCGTGCCGCCTGCATGAACGCGGCTGTTCGGTAGCTGCCATAGGGCGAGATGAGCAAAACCCGGCGGGGCTGAGCAATACGGGACACGTTCAGCTGCCGTCCATCAACGACCAGAGTGGCGGCTGATGAGAACATTGGACGAGGCGATAAATTTTCTGCGCACATAATATCATTCCAATCCAGTACCGCGGCCGGATGCCGTCATCCGTGCGCCGGCAGCCTGGGCATCGGGGTATCGTCCTACGCACACCAGGCCAACACAGCGTCATCCGCCACAGAGGCTAGTAACCGATTTCAACCGGTGCTTAACGTCACGAAGGCCACGGCGTGGTCCTCTTCATCCGCCAGACTGATATGTGCCTGGGTGATGCCCTTGGCGCGCACGAACTCCGCTGCATACCCGCTGAACTCAAGCTGCGGCTTGCCGGCAGCGTCATGACTCACGCCTATGTGCTGCAAGGACAAACCATTGCTGAAGCCCGTCCCCATGGCCTTGGCCGTGGCCTCCTTCGCGGCAAACCGCTTGGCGAGGAAATGTGCCTTGCGCGCGTCGGTGGCGTAATCCCTTTTCTCGGCATCGGTCAATATACGTTCGACGAAGGCATCACCATGATTGTCGATATTCTTCTGCATGCGCGCGACGCGCACGATATCCGTTCCAATGCCGTAGATCATGAGTGCCCCGCTCCCTGCGGGCTGCGCGCCGCCAGCATCAGGCGTTTCATTTCGCGCACCGCCGCCTGCAGGCCGGTAAAGACGGCGCGCGCCACGATGGCGTGCCCGATGTTGAGTTCGCGGATGGCGGGAATGGCAGCGATCGCCTGCACGTTGTGATAGTGCAATCCATGGCCGGCATTGACCTGCAGCCCCAGTTGCTGCGCCTGATTCACGGCGGTGATGATGCGCGTCAACTCGCGCGTGCGTTCGTCGGTATTCATGGCGTCGGCATAGTGACCGGTATGTATCTCGATGACCGGCGCGCCGGTTTTCGCCGCCGCATCGATCTGACGGGCATCGGCGTCGACAAATAACGACACGCGCACACCGGCAGCGGCCAGGCACGCGCAGGCATCGGTGATGGCTGACTGATGCGCCTGCACATCCAAACCTCCTTCCGTGGTCAGCTCCGCGCGTCGTTCGGGCACCAGGCAACACTCCTGCGGGCGGATGTGGCTGGCGAACGCCAGCATCTCCTGGGTCACTGCCATCTCAAGATTCATACGTGTCTGCAGAATCGCCCGCAGCATTTCCACATCGCGGTCCTGGATGTGCCGGCGATCCTCGCGCAGATGCAGGGTGATGGAATCCGCACCCGCCTGTTCGGCTTCGATGGCGGCCTGAATAGGATCGGGATAGAGCGTGCCGCGCGCCTGGCGCAAGGTCGCAACGTGATCGATATTGACGCCAAGTTTAATCACAGGGTTCCACCTTATCGTGCATCGCACCAGCACGTGTCCGACCGGGTCGGAATAACTTACGGCTGTGCAACGGCCGGTCACCCAGGTGCGGCGCCAGACACGCACGCATCAGCTGCTTGCTCTCCTGTAGCTGGCCTGGATCGGTAATGCATTCCGCCGCCAGCGCCAGCAGGGTAGCGCCGTGCACCCGTACACCGATCACCTCGGTCACATTCGCCACTACCGGGCCGTGCTCGGGAAGGTAATCATAGACCACCTCGGCGGCGATCGGTAAGTTGCCTGCGACATCATGCTCAAGCACCAAGCCATAACCCAGTTGCTGCAGCAGATGTTTCTCAAAAATCCTCAGGGTCTCGGACACGTCGCCCGTGCCCTGCAACCGCAACAAGGAAGAAACGTAGCGGTCATAAATTAATTCGTGCGGATCGTGCCGATGCAATACACGCACCAGCAGTTCATTCATGTATAAACCGCAGAACAACGCCTCGCCCACCAAGTTGAGCGCGTTGGCGTCGGCCTCCGCGCCGCTCAGCGTCGCCAACTCGCCTTTGCCGCTCCAGTTGATCACCAGCGGTATGAACGGGCTGAGCGTCGCACGCAACCCGGACTTGGGACGTCTGGCACCCCGTGCCACCAAACCAATTCGGCCATGGTGACGTGAAAATATTTCCAACAGCAAACTGGTTTCACGATAATGCGTGGCGTGCAGTACGAAGGCGGCTTCCTGGTTGACGCGCATGGCTAGAGGTCGTCGCCGTACCCCAGGCTGCGGAGTGCGCGCGCATCGTCGGACCAGCCCTCACGCACCTTCACCCATAACCCGAGATAGACCTTGCTGGAAAACGCCTTCTGCATCGCCAGGCGCGCGTGCCGGCCAATTTCTTTCATGCGCTCCCCGTTCTTGCCGATGACGATGGCCTTCTGGCCGTCTTTCTCCACCCAGATAACCGCCTCGATGCGGATGAGCTTGGGTTCCTGCTTGAACTCCAGGATCTCCACGGC
>JAYUBZ010000132.1:0-8018 GCA_043740595.1 Gammaproteobacteria bacterium | reverse complement strand
GTGACGGAGATGACACCCCGGCCCCCCAGGAGCATAAAATCGAGGGCGGTGGCGTCATCGCCGGAATAGAGTTCGAAATCCGCGGCGCAGGTCTGGAGAATCTCACGCACCCGCGCAAGGTCGCCCGTGGCCTCTTTGATGCCGATAATATTGGGAAGGGTGGATAAGCGCTGAACCGTCGCGGGCAGCATATCGCAGGCGGTGCGTCCCGGGACATTATAAAGAATCTGCGGAATGGCAACTGCTTCGGCGATAGCCTTGTGGTGCAGATACAGGCCTTCCTGGGTCGGCTTATTATAGTAAGGAGTGACCAATAAACAGGCATCGACCCCCGCCGCCTGGGCGCAGCGGGTCAATGCGATGGCCTCGGTGGTGGAATTGGCGCCGGTCCCGCCGATGACCGGCAGCCGGCGGTTGGCGTATTCCACCGTGAGGCGCATGACCTCGCAGTGCTCGTCCATGTCCAGGGTAGGCGATTCCCCGGTGGTCCCGACGGAAATGATGGCGGTGGTGCCGTTTTCCACGTGGAAATCCACCAGTCGACGCAGTGCCGCGGTGTCCACCGAGCCATCCTGGTGCATAGGGGTGACCAGGGCGACCATACTGCCTTGGAACATAGTTTAAGTACCCGATACTGGACGAAAATCGAGCGGGGATAGTACGTTTCCCTCCCCCCGAAAACAAGAGCCGATGCCCGATTTCCGCCCGCTGGCCAGGATCAACAGGCCCACGCAGGCGGTAGACAGACACAACGGATTGCGGCGGCTTGCCGTGGCTTCATAAAGCGGAGGCCAGCCCCCACACGCCTGGTTTTTATACATTCAAGGGAACCTCTAAAAATTAGGAAATGTAGGGTGGATTAAGCGCAGCGAATCCACCAGTCAGTATGATTTTGTTGGGTTCGCCGCTGGCGCGGCTTAACCCAACCTACATGAGAACCTGATTTTTAGAGGTCCCCTTCAAGTATCGACCCAGGGACAGCGTATGCATAAGGTGGACTTTTTCCGCGTCCTGTTAGTATCCTTCGGAAAACCCGGACACTAACGTCCCCGAGCCCCCACGAGTGAAGTTAAATGGATGAACAAAAAGTGGTGCGCGAAATACGCCTCAATCCCATCGTGCCGAGCGAGTCGGTGCTGGTGGCCACGGCGCGCAGCATGCGCCCGAAAAAGGCCGAGGAGCCCGCGCCGCGTGACACCCGCAAGCACGTGGACACCTGCCCCTTCTGTCGCGGCAACGAAAGCAAGACACCACCGGCCATCGCCACCTACCCTAAGGACGGCAACCGGCTTCCCCACGAGTGGGATATCCGCATCGTGGAAAATCTTTATCCCGTCCTGGGGGACGACCGGGAAAATCCCAATCTCACCTTTGGGCTGCAGCAAACCATTGACGGCTACGGCCGGCACGAGGTCATCATCGATCACAGTGCCCACGGCATGGCGATCCACGAGATGGACACCGCCCACCTGGCGATGTTGCTCTCCACGTACCGCGAGCGCATGGAGCAGCTGTATCGGTCCAACAAGCGCCTGCGTTATGTGCTGATTTTCAAGAATTTCGGACCGGCCGCCGGCGCCAGCATCGCCCACACCCATAGCCAGGTCATCGCCATGCCGGTGGTGCCGGACAACGTGCAGGCGGAAGTCAGTAATAGCCACGCCTACTTCCGCAAAAATCATCACTGCATCTTCTGCACCCTCATCGACGAGGCGCTGACCTTCGAGGCGACTATCTATAATCGCGACTCCGGCGAAATCCGCCGCAAGATCGACGTCGGCCAGTTTATCGTGGAGCGCGGCAAAAAATTCATCGCCATCAAACCCTTCGCCAGTCGTTACGAATGGGAGGTGCACATCCTGCCCCTCGGCCACCAGAGCGATTTCCTCGATACCACACCGGAGGATCACGCGGACCTGGCACAGGTGCTGCGACGCACCATGGCACGGTTGGATGCGGTGCTCGGCGGCGCCCAGTACAATTACTTCCTGCACTCCCTGCCCCACGGCAGCGAAAGCGAAAACGCCGAACACGCACCGAGCTACCACTGGCATATGGAAATCTGTCCGCGCACCAGCATCCCCTCCGGCTTCGAGTTGGGCTCAGGGTTGTTTGTCAATACCATCAGCCCCGAAGTGGCGGCGGCGCAGCTGCGTGCGGTGACGCTGGAATGAATATAATGGAATCGGCCTGTAACGGCACGGTCACAGACTGTGCGGATTATTCGTCAGACGCGTTATTAATTTTTAATCTGGAGGCAGTAACGTATGAATAAAGTGAAAATCGGCCAACCAGTCCCGGATATGGAACTGCACGCCACGGACGATCAGGTCTACAAGCTGTCCGACCTGCAAGGCAAGACCGTCGTCCTGTACTTCTACCCCAAGGACAGCACCCCGGGGTGCACCACGGAAGGACAGGATTTTCGCGACAGCTACGAGGAGTTCAGGAAACTGAATGCAGAGATAATTGGCGTCTCGCGCGACACACTGAAGTCACACGAGGGCTTCAAAAACAAGCACTGCCTGCCCTTCGACCTGGTGTCGGATGAAAGCGAAAAACTCTGCAAGGCCTACGATGTGCTGCACGAAAAGAACAAGGACGGCAAGCAGTACATGGGCATCGATCGCAGCACCTTCATCATCGACAAAAAAGGTATCCTGCGCGAGGAATTCCGTGGGGTAAAAGTCGATGGGCATATCGCGCACCTCCTCGAGTCCCTGAAGAAATACAAGTAACCCGGGCCCACCGCAACACCCACAGTTTCATTACCCATCCAGCGGGAAAGCGCATGACTCAAGAGAGAAAGAAGATTTTTGTACTGGACACCAATGTCCTCATGCACGACCCATCGGCGCTATTCCGATTTAAAGAACACAACATCTACCTGCCCATCGTGGTGCTGGAAGAGCTCGATCATGCCAAAAAAGGCATGTCGGAAGTCGCGCGCAACGTGCGCCAGGTGAGCCGCTATATCGACGACCTGATCGAAAAAATGAACGGCGACATCGCCCACGGGCTGCAGCTGCCCTCCTACAGCGAGAAACTCCCGGCCGGTCGTCTCTACTTCCATATGGATGCAGTACACACTCACCTGCCCGACGGCCTGGCCGATGGCAGCCCGGACAACACCCTGCTCGGCGTGACCATGGACCTGGCCAAGCAGCACCCGGAAGCGGACGTCACCCTCGTCACCAAAGACATTAACCTGCGCATCAAGGCGCACGCCCTCAGAGTACGCGCCGAGGACTATACCAACGACCAGGTGTTGGAAGACACCAACCTGCTGTTCGTCGGGGCGGCGCGTCTGGAAGCGGATTTCTGGGATAAACACGCCAAGGATATGGAATCGTGGAAACAGGATCAGGGCCGCACCTTCTACCGCGTGCGCGGACCGCTGGCGCATACCTGGCTGCCGAATCAGTTTCTGTATGACGACAGCGAGCGCGCCTTCGAGGCGGTGGTGCGCAAGATAGAAAAGGACTCGGCCATCATCGAGGTGGTCAAGGACTATAGCAATGCACGCCATGCCGTCTGGGGCATCAACGCCCGCAACCGCGAACAAAACTATGCCCTCAACCTGCTGATGGATCCGGAAATCGATTTTGTCACGCTGCTGGGCCACGCCGGCACCGGCAAGACCCTGTTGACCCTGGCCGCCGCGCTCACTCAGACACTGGAGGAAAAACGTTACGTCGAGATCATCATGACACGCGTGACCGTGCCGGTAGGGGAGGACATCGGCTTCCTGCCCGGTACCGAAGAGGAAAAAATGGGGCCGTGGATGGGTGCGCTGGAAGACAACCTGGACGTGCTCAATCCCAGCGAACACCAGGAGCGCGGCGCCTGGGGCCGCGCCGCCACCCACGACCTGGTGCGCAGCCGCATCCGCATCAAGTCGCTCAACTTCATGCGTGGCCGCACCTTCCTGAAAAAATTCATCATCATCGACGAGGCGCAGAACCTGACGCCGCATCAGATGAAAACCCTGGTGACCCGTGCCGGCCCCGACAGCAAGGTGGTCTGCCTCGGCAACATCGCCCAGATCGACACGCCTTACCTAACGGAAACCACCTCCGGCCTCACCTATGTGGTCGACCGATTCAAAGGCTGGGAGCATGGCGGTCACATCACCCTGCAGCGGGGCGAACGCTCGCGTCTGGCGGATTATGCGACGGAGGTGTTGTAGTCTGGTGTCCGTCATGGCGAGGCGCTGCGCTACCCTGTCTGCAAAAAGATGCCGGTTGCGCTACGCTCTTGCCCCCGCATGGGGGAACCCGACCTACGAGATTGGGTTAGGTTTGGTAGGGTGGGCGATGCCCACCCTACGAGAATCGCAGCACGCTAACCCTATTTCTCCGGCTGTTTTTCCTCGTCATCGTCCTTGTTCTTGATGTAGATCTTCTCGTAACTGACGCGGAACATGATCTCCAACTCATCGATCACCACCGCCGCGTCGCGCCCCTGCATGATGTGCTGGGTCATGAGCGTGGAGGTTTCGTTGAGCATTTTGGCGCGGTCCACCATGGGATAGGTGACGGCGAGGCGCTTTATCGCCTTCACCACTGATTCCTTTTCCGGACGGGGAATGTCCACGGGTTGCAGCACGACCGGCGTCGCCGGTTCCGATGCACCCATGGCTGCTGCTGAGGCCGGGCGGTCGGCGAGAAATTCCGCGAAGTCGATCAGGGTCGCGATTTGTGTTTCGTTGAGGCGACCCAGAATCTCAAGCAGGCGTTTTTCTGGTTTTTTTGTTGCGTTGTTTTTTATAAACATGGGATTCCGTTTTCCACCCTCCGGTTTGCCCTTCTATCGATACCGGCCAGGTTACTGGTCGCTTGTCGTTAACTATCACCCAATCCGTTACCACCGCATCCGCCCAACAGCAGGCAGAGATCAACCCGCTGATTTTTCATCCGCCTTCTTCGCCTGCCGTTCGCACTGTTCGTGGGCAAAATTCATGAACTCCTCCACCGCCCGCAGGCGAAACTTCTGTCGTTGATAGACGAAGGAAAACGGACGCACCAGGGGTGGAACCAGGGGCAGGGCCACCAGCGTCTTGAGTTTCAGTTCCTTGCCGACCGTGGCGCGCGAAACGATGGACACACCGAGGCCCGCCTCCACCGCACTCTTGATGGATTCGGGGCTGCCAAACTCCATGCACAAATTCATTTCATTCAGATGGATACCGTTCTGAGTCAGATAGTCGCTGATCACGTCGCGCGTGCCGGACCCTTCCTCGCGGCACAGATACGGCAGGGTTACGAGGTCTTGCACCGGCAGGGCTTTTTTCTTCGCCATGGAATGATGCGGCGGGCAGATAAACATCAGCTCATCCTCCCAGCACACCTCCACCGCGAGGTTCTTGTTGCTGACGGGCGACTCCACGATACCCACGTCCACGGAGTTGTTTTCCACCAGATGCACAATACCGAGGGAGTTGGACACACTCAGGCGCACGTTCACATCCGGATAACGCAACTGAAATTCGCCGAGCAGGCCTGGTAGCACGTATTCGGCGATGGTGGTGCTCGCGCCGATGATCAATATCCCACTGACATCGCCGGTCAGCTCGCGCACCCGGCTGTCCATCTCGCCATAGAGGGTGATGATCTTTTCGGCATACTCGAATACCCGATCACCCGCTGCCGTTAAACTGATGCGGTTGTGGGTACGGTCGAATAAGCGGGTATTAAAATGCTCTTCCAGCTGACGAATTTGAAACGTCACTGCCGGCTGCGTCATGTGCAGCGTCTCCGCCGCCTTGGTAAAGCTGAGGAGGCGCGCCACGGTATGAAATACCTGGAGTCTGCGATCGGCCATAACTGAATTTTATCCGGTCTCCCGGACTACCCCTGAAAATTGACAAGTCTTCCATTTGAGCATAAACGGGGCTTATTTGGTATACATCTATTGGTCGTTACCGACCCGACACAAAAATCACGGCCCAAACTAAGACCGCATAAGCTGCGACCTTACATTAAATGGTTGGATAGCGGGCAGGAGCAAAAAACGTGTGGCGCGACCCGCTGTCTCCGAGAGAGCCCCCTGACAAAATGAATCGCACGAGTGGGGTGGGCATCGCCCACCAGCGGAAGTCTATTGACGCCCCGTGTGGTGGGCGATGCCCACCCTACCGCTTCGTTTTTTCATTTCGCGAACTACGCTAGGGGAAAGCGGTGGTCAGGCCGGCAGGGTGGCACCGAAGTCTGTCGGTAATATGTCCAGATCGAGCCACAGATGTAGGGTGGGCATCGCCCACCCTACAGCTTCATTTTTTCATTTCGCGAATAGCGCTAAGGGAAAGCGGTGGTCGGGCCGGCAGGGCGCCACAGAAATCTGTCAGCAAGATAACAAGACCGGCTTAAAATCCTTCGATTTTCAGCTTCAAATCCGTCGGACTGCTGGCGTACTGCAGGGCGGTTTCTTCGCTGATCTCACCGGCCCGTACCAGATTGAACAAACTCTGGTCAAACCCCAGCATGCCATCGGCCGCTGTCCCTTTTTTTATCAGGTCACCAATTTCCTTGATTTTGAGGGGATCAAGTATGTACTCACGCACCAGGGCCGACACCGTCATCACCTCGCACGCCACGATACGGCCTGTCCCAGTCTTGCGTGGCAACAGGCGTTGACTGATCACGCCACGCAGGTTCTGGGAAAGTTTGGCGCGCATGGTCTGCTGACCTTCCGGCGGGAATGCCGAAATAATCCGTGACACGGTCTCCGCCGCCGCCGGCGAGTGCACCGTCGAGAACACCAGATGTCCGGTCTCCGCCGCCGTGAGGGCGGTCTCGATCGTCTCCGGATCGCGCATTTCGCCCAGCAGGATCACGTCCGGGTCTTCGCGCAGCGCCGCCTTCATGGCGTCTGCGAATGAATTGGTATCAATGCCCAATTCACGCTGCGTGATAATGGAACGCTTCTCGCCGAAGAGATATTCGATGGGATCTTCGATGGTGATGATATGGTTGTTCTGAGAGATATTGATTTCGTTGATCAACGACGCCAGCGTGGTGGATTTTCCGGAACCGGTGGCGCCGGTGATCAACACTAACCCGCGCTCGAGGTTGGAAAAACCCTTCACCATCTCGGGCACACCCAGCTCCGTCAGGGTCGGGATATTCGTGTTGATCACGCGCAACACCATGCCGATGCTGCCGCGTTGGTAAAAAACGTTCACACGCACCCGGCCGATATCCTTGAAACCGATAGATAGATCGACTTGATGGTCTTTTTCGAATTGAGTGATCAGCCGCGCCGACATCATGGTGCGCGCCAGGCGCTCCATGAAATCGGGTGGCAACTGTGGAATCTCGCGCACCGCCCGTAGCGTGCCGTCCACCCGCAATATAGGATGGCTGCGGGTGCGCAAATGGATATCCGATGCCTTGTGACGCACTGCCAGCAGCAGGATCTGACTCAGCAGTTTGAGCGGATCCGTACTGGACGTGATGCTGGGGAGCGCGGTACCTGCGGCGGGGATGGGATTGTTCACTTCAGTCATAAGTATCCATTAGTGTAGCCTATATCCGGGTTCGCTCAATCCTGGTTACTCCGCCATGGCGAAGCCAGGCATGACTCCTGCCTGGCGGCGCTGCCGCTTTCTGTCGCCAAACTGGGTGTCGGCGGGCGCTTCAGCTGCCGCGTCGCCCGCCGACTCAGCCTGCGAACGATCAGGTGCCGCCGGCCACCGCCTCCAGGGCGCGACGGATGCCGCTGGGCGAACTCATGATCTTGGTGAACCCATGTTCCCCCATCATGGAGGTGTCCGGGAAATGTAACGCGATGCGATAGCGACCACGCAAAGCTATGATTTCACTGCCTTTTACCATGAGTTCGTAAGGCAGGTAGGGGGTAGCGCGATACTCTCCAAAATCGATGATGTCCATGATCTCCCTGTCGGTGTCTTTAGCGCCTTTGTTGAGGCCATCACCGGTGACGATCCCGATGCCAAACACGCTCACCTCGTTCGGCAGATCGATACGGTACACTTTTTTTGTTCCGCCTAATCCTTG
>JAYUBZ010000131.1:0-5203 GCA_043740595.1 Gammaproteobacteria bacterium | reverse complement strand
GACAGCACCTATCGTTACTACCGCCGGCAGCTACGGTTGGACGTGACGAAGTCGCAACTCATTCCACTGAATGAATTCATTGCCGCGTCGGGCGATTAGCGATGCAGCGGCCAGGCCCGGAGGTTATTCTTTACAGTGAATCCAATATTGTCCTGGCCGCAAGGTCTGCGCACGCCGGGATCGGCATCTGTCCACGATGGTGAGGGCATGCGGAGCGCAATCGGGAAATTGCCTGTTTGGAGTTAAATCATGCACCTGATTACTTTTCTTGACGCCGGCGATTATCACATTGGTGTGCTCGATCGTGCAACCAACGAAGTGGTCGATCTGGCCCTGGCCGCTTCAGGCCTGCCCACCGATATGACGGCGTTCATTGCCCTCGGCGCGCCCGGTCTGGCGGTGGCACGCCACGCCATGGCAGGCGGATCAGGCCGGCGCCCCCTGGCGGAGGTGCATAGCGTGGCACCCATCGTCCGGCCGCGGCGCAATCTCTTCTGCGTCGGCAAGAATTACCGTGCCCACGCGCGGGAGATACGCTCCCTTGGCAGCGGCAGCGACGACACGCGGGACGGTATTCCCACGCTACCGATTATTTTCACCAAGGCGACGTCGTCCGTTATCGGTCCGGGCGCCCCGATCCCCGCCTGGCTCGATGCCACTGCCTCGGTGGACTACGAAGGGGAGTTGGCGGTGGTGATCGGGCAGGGTGGGCGAGGTATCACGCGCGGCGCTGCCATGGACCATGTTTATGGTTACACTATTGTAAACGACGTTACCTCGCGCATTCTGCAGACCCGTCACCAGCAGTGGTTTCTGGGCAAGAGCCTCGATGGCTTCTGTCCCATGGGGCCGGCGCTGGTGACGGCTGACGCGGTGCCCGACGTCAGTCGGTTGCGCCTGCAGACCTGGGTCAACGGCGAGCTGCGACAGGATGCCCGTATCGCCGATCTGATCTTCGATATTCCGACACTCATCGAGACGCTGTCGCGCAGCATTACCCTGGAACCGGGAGATATCATTGCGACGGGTACGCCCGCTGGCGTTGGTGTGGGCTACAGTCCGCCGCGCTATTTGAAACCGGGGGATCGGGTGACGATCAGCATCGATCCTATCGGCATTCTGGAAAATCCTGTCGAGTAACACCGGTGGCCGCCGCAAGCAAGGTTGCTGCTTCCGCCGCAAACCAGGTGGGGCTGTGGATCAGGCCGGGGTTCAGGCGGCGTGTGGGGATGACAGAAAATCCGCCAGCGGCTCCGGCTTGTGCACACCATAGCCCTGCACGTAGTCGATACCGATTTTCCCCAGTTCCTCGATGAGTGCGGCACTTTCCACGAACTCGGCGATGGTGGCGACACCCATGACATGGCCGATTTCGTTGATGGCACTGACGAAGGAGCGATTCAGCGGATCGTTTAACATATTGACAACGAAATGCCCGTCGATTTTTATATAGTCCACGGCCAGGTTGCCGAGATAACCGAACGAACTCAGGCCGCTGCCGAAGTCGTCCAGCGCGAAGCTGCACCCGAGGGCGCGCAGATTGCGCATAAACTCCATGGCCGCAGCGAGATTGGTGATGGCGGCGGTTTCGGTGATTTCGAAACACAGACTGCCTGGATCGATATTTTTCTCTTCGATCTGCGTCTTGATGCAGTCCAGTATTTCGTTATTGCCAAGCGATAGTCCGGAGAGATTAATAGCCATGGTCAGGTGCTTCGCTTTTCCCTGCGCACGCCGTTCGGCAAGCATTCCAATGGCGTTGCGTATAACCCAGAGATCGATCGATGGCATCAGGTTGTAGCGCTCGGCCGCCGGGATAAAGGCCATGGGCGGCACCCGTTTTCCGTCTTCGTCGCGCAATCTGAGAAGTACTTCACAGTGTGTCCGTAGTGTTTTATCCGATGTCGGCCGTATCAGCTGACCGTGCAGTTCGAAGCGGTCTTCTAAGGAGCGCCTGTTTGATACGCGATACCCATTGCATCTCCCCGTGTCGTTGCGCCAGGTCCTTATCGTGCTCTTGGTATATCTGTACGCGGTTGCGTCCGGAGTCCTTGGCGACGTAACAGGCGGCATCGGCGTTTTTCATGGCTTCTGCGCTGTCTGCATTGGCGGAGGTGATGGACACCAGGCCGAGACTGATGCTGATATCGAAAGGCTGTTTCTGCCAGACAAAGCGGTATTTTTTCACATTCAGGCGCATGGCCTCGGCGATCTCAGTCGCTTTTTCCATATCGCAGCCCTCGAACAGGACGCCGAACTCGTCACCGCCCAGGCGTGCCAGCATGTCCGACGCGCGCGTCTCGCTCTCCAGTATGGACGCGACCTGTTTTAACAGCTCATCCCCCGCCACGTGTCCGCAGGTATCGTTGACCACCTTGAACTGATCCAAGTCGATATAGCAAAGCACGTGATGCTGCTGTTCGAGCCGGGCAGTTTGCATGGCATGCTCCAAACGCTTTTCGAAGGCACGCCGGTTGTGCCGACCTGTCAGTACATCGTGATAAGTGAGATGTAGAAGTTCTTTATTCTTTTCTTTCAGCGTCGCGGCCGCGGATAAGAAGCGGCTGTTGTAATCGTTTAGCGCCTCACGCACATTTTCCAGTTCCCGTATATTAACTATTCCATGGAAGTCACCGGGGATGACACTGGCGTCCCCGGTGTATAGGTCAGTCAAGTATTGAGTGAGGCGGGTAAGGGGGCGTGCAATGGAAAAGGTCAGCAGGGCCGCCAACAGAATAATAAGTCCGATGGTGTAGCCGAGGTATCCCATGAATACCCGGTGCACCAGTTTTGACAGCGCGTCAACCTCGTCCGATGGTGATATCTTTATCGTGGCGTTGTCGATGGAGTTGCCGATGCCGGTTGTGCCGTAATCAGGCAGATGCCAGTCTATTTTCTGGATCGACGAATGTTTTAGTATCCCGAACTTGTCCAGCGCCTGATTCAGGTTCATGCGCATCCCGACGTAGCCGAGTAGTATCGGCGGATTCACGGACGTGTTCTTGACGGAATGAAAATACAGGAGGTACACAGTCGAGCCTTCTTTTACAAAGGCCGGCTGGTCTATGGCACCGGGCTGAACGATCGGTGCCAGCACTACGTCGCTTGTCAGGGGCGCACCGGATGCCGCATACAGATCCACTGCGTCCACCAGACCACGATAGCGTATCACTTCTCTTGCCCGGGTATCTTTCCAGTAATTGTAATAGGTGGCATCGCCGAACAATGTGCGGGTTTCATCCCATTCCGCCAGGTGTTGGGCAGTACCGCTCAACTCCTCGCCCAGATGATTTACCTCACGCAGCAGATCCGCCTGGGCGCGCCACGTCGTCTGCGCCTCGGCTTGGTTCTGTATGGTATCGGCTTGCTCAACTGAAAAGTGTGCGGTGATGACCGCCGGCACGATGGCAACCAGCATGAAAAGCACTAGATACCATGATATGGGCAAAAAAGGTTTCTTAATACGATTTGCGAGCATGGTTTCCGGCAGACTAACGCTGGGTAGTTGTATTGAGTTGGGCAAAGATGGCCTCAAGGCGCTCATTCAAGTCGAACTCGTGCAGTGCTGAAAAGAAATGGTTCGCACCGTCGATCATGGAGACTTGGCGGGTGCGGGTGTGTAATGCCTTTACCCATGCTGTGTCACTGCGGTTGTCCTGGCTGCCGAGCACCACATAGACGGGTAGCTGACGTTTTTTCAAGCGGTCTAGCACATCGAGCACGCGTGTGTCGCTCCATCGCGCATACGACAGATAGGTGTCGGGCCTGGCCATGTAGTCCTTGCAGAAGCCCAGCGCATAGGACTGTAGTGACATATCATGCCGGGCCAGGCGCGCCTTGGCCGCAGTGATCTGTTGGGTGCTGACTTGCGTAGTCTGTTCAGTGCGCACCAGGCTGACGCTGACGAGTGCGACTATGGGTGCCTTGGGGTAGGCGTCCGCATAACCCAGGCTGTGTTGACTGCCCCAGCTGTGCCCAACGAGGATGACCGACGGGTAGCCTTGCTGGCGTAACCACTGCACCCATGTATCGATTTCGCGCAGATCGGATTCGAAAGTATTCTGGTGGGGGGCGCGGCACTGCATGCTTTGTTTCCGGTCCGGCACGCCGAGGGATAGATTCGGACTGAGAATGGCGTTGCCCACACTCGACAACCCGTTGATGATGGTTTGGGTGGTGAGAAATTCCCGTGTCTGCAGAAAGCCATGCAGCACCACGATGGCCGGACGCCGGGTGTCTCCGGCCTGGTATTCGGCGTTCAGGGGCTTGCCGTCGGGCAAGGTCAGATGCACGCCCTCGGCCTGTCCCGGGGCGCTGCTGATCAGGAGGGCCACCAGTGTGGTGGCCAGGGAAACTATTCGCCAGCGGTGCGAAAGGCTGTCTTGCATGCGATATCCTAAGTAGAATATGGGTGTTACCGGGCGATGCTTGTTTAAATTTGAGAGAGCAAGATTTATGCCATTTGTCCGTGAATACGGTGGAGTGTCAGGAAATTACTCTTAAACAGGTGCTGACCGTGCCTTCGGCAGGAGGCTATCGCCTCGATGGGCGATCAAGGGCACGGTCGACGACATTGTGGGCATCCGATAAAATTAATGGCCTGCGTAATCAGGTGACGACGCAAGATGGCCTCACTCGTCCACGACAGGGAGGAGGCTGACTATGATCGACACACAGCCCTGCCCTTGTAGTTCGGGTGATTCCTACGGATGCTGTTGCGCCTCATACCTGGACACCGGCGCTCGGCCTACCACCGCCGAGGGACTGATGCGCTCGCGTTACTCGGCCTATGTGTTGGCCCGCGTGGAGTATTTGCTGCACACCTGGCACGCCTCCACCCGACCGGTCAGCCTGGGGCCGGCGGGGGACGACCCGATAAAATGGCTCAGCCTGGAAATCGTGGCGACCGAGGCCGGTGGTGCACAGGACGATGCGGGTGTCGTTGAATTCGTGGCACGTTATAAAATCCGAGGCAAGGCCGAGCGGCTGCACGAGGTCAGCCGTTTCGTCAAGCAGGCAGGACAGTGGTTTTATCTGGATGGCGACATCGCTGCGCAGCAGTAGCGGAAGGTGGTTCTGTCGGTGTGGGTACCCAACTTGAGAGGATGACCGCCCGTGTCTGGTTTTAAACCCGCCTGGTGGTGCCGTGGCCCGCACCTGCAGACCCTATGGCCGGCGCTGTTTCGCCTGTGGCCGCGGCGTC
>JAYUBZ010000130.1:0-11063 GCA_043740595.1 Gammaproteobacteria bacterium | reverse complement strand
GCGCGCGGGGGTGGGTCAGCATGATTTTTTGAACGGCGAGTGGTCATTCAGTTCCGTCATATAGGATTCCACGCCGTTGCGCTCACGCCGTAAAAAGTCCATCACCGCCTGATAGAACTGCGGATGACTCAGCCAGTGGGCCGAGTAGGTGGCGACCGGCAGAAAGCCGCGGGCCAGCTTATGCTCTCCCTGGGCGCCAGCCTCGAAGCGTCGCAGGCCGTGTTGTATGCAGTAGTCGATGGCACGGTAGTAGCAGGTCTCGAAATGCAGCCCACTGAACCCATCCTCGCCACCCCAGTAACGCCCATATAAGGTATCGGTGCCGCGCAGATTGAGCGCCGCGGCCACCGGGCGTGACTGGTGGTAGGCGAAGATCATGACGATGCTTTCCGGCATCACCCGCCCGAGCTCCTGGAAGAAGGCGCGCGTGAGGTAAGGGATGGCGCCGTGTTTGCGGATGGTCAAGTGATAGAAGTCGTAAAAAACATCCCACAGCACCGGCGTCAGCTCCTCGCCGCGGTACACCTCCAGGGTCACGCCGGCGTCCGCCACGATGCGGCGCTCGTGGCGTATCTTTTTGCGCTTGTGCGAGGCGAAGCCCGCAAGGTAGTGGTCGAAGTCGGTGTAGTCTTGATTGTGCCAGTGAAACTGGTAACCGACGCGGCGCAACAGGCCGTGGTTTTCGAGCCGTTGCGTCTGCGCCTCCGGGGTGAACAGCCAGTGCAGCGAGGACAAGGACAGCTCTTTGGCCATCGCCAGGCTCGCGCTGATCGCCGCTTCCTCGATGCGCGCGCTGTCGCCGGACGCGAGCGTGAGTATGCGTGCCCCGGTCACCGGCGAGAATGGCACGGCGGCCACAAGCTTGGGGTAGTACGCCAGGCCGCTGCGTGCATAGGCATCGGCCCAGGCCCAATCGAAAACATATTCGCCATAGGAATTATTTTTCAGGTACAGGGGGACCGCGGCCAGCAACTGGCGCTGGTCGGTGTTGTCCGACTCGATCAACAGGTGGTGTGGCGCCCAACCGGTGGCCGCCGTGGTGCAGCCGCTGTGCTCGAGGGCGGCCAGGAATTCATAGCGCAGGAAGGGGTTGTCGCGACCAGCGAGGGTGTTCCATGCGTCGGCGGAGAGTTCATCCAGGCTGTGTAGTACGCGGGCTTGCATGCGGGCAGTTTAATCGTTAGCGTGGTGCGGGCGCACGCAGTTTTGATAAATGGACGTCGTTGTTCCAGAATAACGCTTTTCCACGCAGGGTTATGGTGTATGAACCTTCACGAATATCAAGCCAAGATGCTTTTTTCGCAATTCGGTATTCCCGTGCCCGCCGGCAAGGTGGCGCTGTCGCCCACGGAGGCGCGCAGCGTCGCCCAGGAATTGGGCGGCGACAGCTGGGTGGTGAAGGCCCAGGTGCACGCCGGTGGGCGCGGCAAGGCCGGTGGCATCAAGAAGGTCGGCAGCCGCGATGCCCTGGATCAGGCGGTCGGCGCACTGCTCGGCACCCGTCTGGTGACGCCGCAGACCGGCGCCCTGGGCCGGCCCATCGAGCGCCTGCTCATCGAACAGCCCTGCGCCATCGCGCGCGAGTTGTACGTGGCCTGCCTGGTGGACCGCACGCGTGAGCGCGTGGTGGTCATGGCGTCCAGCGAAGGCGGCATGGACATCGAAGAGGTGGCCGCCAAGCAGCCGGATAAAATTCTCAAGGCGGTGGTCGACCCGGTGGCGGGATTGCAGCCTTATCAATGCCGCGAGCTGGCCTTCGGTCTGGGTCTGCAGGAAAAGCAGGTGGCGGCCTTCAGTAAGCTGTTGCTGAATCTCTATCGCTTGTTCCTGCAGCGCGATCTGAGTCTGGCGGAGATCAATCCCCTGGTAGTCACCCAGCAGGGCGAACTGCTGGCCCTCGACGGCAAGATCAACGTGGATGACAGCGCCCTGTATCGCCACAAGGACCTGGAGGAGTGGCGCGACCCGGCGCAGGAAGATGCGAAAGAACACAAGGCCAGTCAGTTCGGTCTCAATTACGTGTCCCTCGACGGCAACATCGCCTGCATGGTGAATGGCGCGGGTCTCGCCATGGCTACTATGGATCTCATCAAGCTGCATGGCGGCGAACCGGCGAACTTTCTCGACGTGGGCGGCGGCACCACCGCGGACAAAGTCGCGGAGGCCTTCAAGCTCATCCTGTCCGATCCCAAGGTGAAGGCCATCCTGGTGAATATCTTCGGCGGCATCGTGCGCTGCGATCTCATCGCCGAGGGCATTATCGCCGCGGTACGTGAAGTGGGCATCAGTATCCCGGTGGTGGTGCGCCTGGAAGGCACAAACGTGCAGCAGGGCCGCGAGCTGCTCAAGCACAGCGGCCTCAAGATCATCGCATCGGAAAGCCTGACGGAGGCGGCGAAGTTGGCGGTGGCGGCGGCGAAATAGTCGTTCTTGCTTTTAGATCTAGAATCTTTAAAGGGGTAAGGGAAGTGTTATCGGATGAAGAGCTAGATCAACTGCTGTCCGAACTTGAGTCAGATCGCGTCGAAAGAAAAGAATCGATCAGCGATAAGGACAAGATCAGACAGGCAATCTGCGCATTGGCGAATGACCTGCCGAATTGTAACTTGCCAGGCGTGATTTTTGTTGGTGCGAAGGACGACGGTGGTTGTGCAAACCTATCTATCACTGACCGCTTATTGCAGACACTGGCAGACATGCGGGGCGATGGTAATATTCTTCCAGTTCCAACCATGACTGTGCAAAAAAGGAAGATCATGGGTTGTGAACTAGTAGTCATAGAGGTACTGCCGTCGTTTGCGCCACCCGTTCGTTATAACGGACGGGTTTGGATTCGTGTCGGTCCACGGCGTGCCCAGGCTACGGCTGAGGAGGAGCGACGGCTCACCGAGAAACGCCGGTCAGGCGACTTGACGTATGATCAGCGTCCGGTGCGTGGGGCTACACTAGAGGATCTCGATCTAGAGTTCTTTAAGAAGACCTACTTACCTTCGGCGATTTCCCATGAGACTTTGATTCAGAACAATCGCGCTCTTGAGCAGCAGATGATGTCGCTTCGATTTTTAAGCCGGGATGGCATGCCGAATGCGGCAGCGTTGCTGATTTTTGGCAAGGATCCTCTACGGTGGATCCCTGGTGCCTATATTCAGTTCCTGCGCCTGGATGGAGCCGAGTTGACAGATCCGATACGCCATCAGAAAGAGGTGGTTGGTCCAATTCCCGGAGCGTTGCATCAACTTGATGAGATTTTAGATGCGAATATTTCTGTGGCTACGGATGTACGCAGTGGTTTGACCGAATTCAAGCAGCCTGATTATCCCATTGTCGCCCTGCGTCAGTTTGCCTATAACGCAGTAATGCATCGCGCGTATGAAAATACCAATGCGCCTGTGAAGATTTATTGGTTTTCCGATCGAATAGAAATTTATAGTCCTGGAGGGCTCTATGGGCAGGTGACACCCGTGAATTTCGGCAAAGGGATCACAGACTATAGAAACCCTTTGCTGGCGGAAGCGTTGAAGGTGCTTGGTTATGTGCAGCGTTTCGGAATGGGCATTCCGCTGGCTGAACAGGAACTTAAGAAGAATGGGAATCCGGCGCCTGAGTATCGGTTCGAGCCTACGGGGATTCTGACGATAGTGAGGAAGCGCCCTTGAAGACCATCGCTTTTTTCAATAATAAGGGCGGCGTGGGTAAGACCTCCTTGGTGTACCACTTGGCGTGGATGTACGCCGATAACGGGTTGAAAATCATTGCAGCGGATCTGGATCCACAGGCAAACCTTACGTCTATGTTCCTGGACGAAGATCGATTGGTGGAGTTGTGGCCGGAGGGGGAACATCCGCAGAGTGTGCTTGGATGTATATCTCCAATTCTGAAGGGAACCGGTGACATTGCCGACCCGCACGTAGAAGAGATTTCCGATAACATAGGGCTCATGGTGGGTGATTTAGGACTATCGCGCTTCGAAGATAAACTTTCAGATGCGTGGCCGCGTTGCTCCCTAAGAGACGAGTCAGCTTTCCGTACTACCTCTGCCTTTTATCGAGCCATGCTTAAAGCCGGAGAGGCTTGGAATGCAGATCTGATTCTGATCGATGTCGGCCCGAATCTCGGCGCTATCAACCGTGCCGCCATTATTGGTGCGGAGCACATAACGATCCCGTTAGCACCGGATCTCTTTTCACTACAAGGGCTGCGCAACCTGGGGCCCACTTTGCGAGATTGGCGGCAAGAGTGGTCTGAAATGGCAGAAAAGAACCCAAATTCAAATCTGGCTTTGCCAAAAGGAAAAATGGCGCCAGCGGGTTATGTAGTGATGCAGCATGCCATGCGGCTAGACCGGCCGGTTGTCGCGTATGGCCGATGGATAGCCCGTATACCGGGAGAATACCTGAAGTCAGTCATGGATGAATCACCAAAGAACGCGCCGCCGGTCGAAAAAGACCCCCATTGTTTGGCGACCCTCAAGCACTATCGCAGTCTTATGCCCATGGCCATGGAAGCACGTAAGCCGATGTTTTTTCTTAAACCTGCCGATGGGGCGATTGGTGCGCATGTGACCGCAGTGCGGGACTGTTATCGGGACTTCCAGCTGTTGGCAAATAAAATTGCCGAACGCTGTGGTGTTGCTTTTCCATAACTAACGATTATTCAAGTGAACGGTTTATATCGGAAAATATGAGCATACTCGTCAATAAAAACACCCAGGTCATCTGCCAGGGATTCACCGGCAAGCAGGGCACTTTCCATTCCGAGCAGGCGATCGCCTATGGCACGAAGATGGTCGGCGGTGTCACGCCGGGCAAGGGTGGGCAGCGGCATCTCGGCCTGTCGGTGTTCAACACCGTGCGCGAGGCGGTGCGCGAGGCCGGTGCCGAGGCGACCATGATCTACGTGCCGGCGGCCTACGCCGCCGATTCCATCCTGGAGGCGGCGGACGCGGGCATCAAGGTGATCGCCTGCATCACCGAGGGCATCCCGGTGCTGGACATGCTCAAGGTCAAGGCGGCGCTGAAGGCCTATCCCGATTGCGTGCTCATCGGTCCCAATTGCCCCGGCATCATTACACCCGGTGAATGCAAGATCGGCATCATGCCCGGCGCGATCCACAAACCCGGTGCCATCGGCATCGTGTCGCGCTCCGGCACGCTCACCTACGAAGCGGTGCACCAGACCACCCTCGCCGGGCTCGGCCAGAGCACCTGTGTCGGTATCGGCGGCGACCCGATACACGGCCTTGGTTTTATCGACTGCCTGCGGCGCTTCGAGGCGGACCCCAAGACCCGCGGTATTATCCTGGTCGGCGAGATCGGCGGCCAGGACGAAGAGGACGCCGCCGCCTACATCAAGCACAACGTGCGCAAGCCGGTGGTGGCCTACATCGCCGGCGTGACCGCGCCCCCGGGACGGCGCATGGGGCATGCGGGTGCGGTGATCGCCGGCGGCAAGGGCACGGCCGCGGAGAAATTCCGCGCCCTCGAAGCGGCCGGTGTGCACACCGTGCGCTCCCCCGCGGACATGGGCGCGCGCATGTCCGCGCTCCTGAAGTAATGGAGCGGCGCTGATGACCCGGCCCTTGCGCTTGGTGATCGCGCAGCAGGATTTCCCCGTGGGCGATGTGGCGGGCAATGTCGAGCGGGTGATCAAGGCCGCCACGGACGCCCGTGACCGCTTGCGGGCACACGCCATCGTCTTCCCCGAATTGACTCTCACCGGCTACCCGCCGGAGGACCTGTTGTTGCGCCTGCATCTCTATGGACAGGTGCAGGCCGGGCTGGATCGCCTGCGGGACGCGGTGCCGGGCATCAGTATTATCGTCGGTCATCCACAGCGCGTGGACGGCAAGGTGTATAACGCCGCCTCGGTGATTCAGGAGGGTCGTATCACCGCCACCTGTTTCAAACAGCTGTTGCCCAACTACAGCGTGTTCGATGAGAAGCGCTACTTTGCCACGGGCAGCGATGCCTGTGTCGTCACCCTCGAAGGCGTATCGGTTGGCATCACTATTTGCGAGGACGTTTGGCAGCCGCAGCCGGTCAGCCAGTGTGCCGCTGCCGGTGCGCGCCTGATCCTGGTGCTCAATGCCTCGCCCTATCACATGCGCAAAGGCCGGGAGCGGGAGCAGCTGATCCAGCAGCGGGTGCGCGAGAGCCATGTGCCCATGGTGTATGTCAATCTTGTCGGCGGGCAGGACGAGCTGGTGTTCGACGGTGACTCCTTCGTGATGGATGTCAGCGGGCGCATCACCCAGCGCTGCCCGGCCTTTGTCGATGGTTTGTATGCCGTGGATTTCACCCTGCAAGACGGTGTCCCCGCACCGGTGGCGCAACCCTTGCCGCCGGCACTGAGCCTGGAGGAGGAGGTGTACCAGGCACTGGTGCTGGGGGTGCGCGATTATGTGCGTAAGAATCGTTTCCCCGGCGTGGCGATTGGTCTTTCAGGCGGCATCGATTCGGCCCTGACGCTGTGCATCGCCGTGGACGCCTTCGGTCCCGATAACGTGGAGGCGTTGATGATGCCGTCGCGCTTTACCGCGGACATGAGTCTCGAGGATGCGGCGGCTCAGGCGCGCGCCCTGGGTGTTGCCTATCGGGTGATTCCCATCGACCCGCTGTTCGACGCGTTTCTCGCCGCTCTCAAGGATGCGTTTCAGGGACGCGCGCGCGACGTCACCGAGGAGAACATCCAGGCACGCATCCGCGGTACGCTGCTCATGGCGGTGTCCAACAAGACCGGCAAAATGGTGCTCACTACCGGCAATAAAAGTGAGATGGCGGTGGGCTACGCCACTTTGTACGGCGATATGGCGGGGGGTTACGGCGCCATCAAGGATGTCTCCAAGACCCTGGTTTACAGGCTGGCGGAATACCGCAACCGCCAGGGTGAAGTGATCCCGCGCCGCGTGATCGAACGCCCGCCATCGGCGGAGCTGGCGCCGGATCAGCGGGACAGCGACAGCCTGCCGCCTTACGACCTGCTCGATGCCGTGCTGGAACGCTATGTGGAGCTGGACCGGTCACCGGAAGAAATTGTCGCCGACGGATTCGATGCGGCCATGGTGGCGCGCGTGGTCGCCATGGTGGACCGCAACGAATACAAGCGTCGCCAGGCAGTGCCCGGGGTGCGCATCACACACCGCGCCTTTGGCCGCGACCGGCGTTACCCCATTACCTCGGGATACCGGGAATAGGCCAACAGGCTGACGACGGGGCGGGTGTGCTGGGAAACCGGCTCGGTTTTGTGTTAGCGTGTAGCCTGCCGTGCGCGGCGCTTGCATAGCAAGTCCAAGCCGGATATTTTTGCTGCACCACAACGATAATGGTAATACCGGGGGAATCACGGCACGCTATGATGAAAAAAATCGAAGCGATCATCAAACCTTACAAGCTGGATGATGTGCGCGAGGCGCTATCCGAGATCGGCGTTACCGGCATGACGGTGACCGAGGTCAAGGGCTTCGGCCGGCAAAAGGGCCATACCGAGCTGTATCGCGGTGCGGAATACGTGGTGGATTTTCTGCCCAAGATGAAGCTCGAGCTTGCGGTGAAAGCGGACATGGTGGACCGCTGTATCGAGACCATCACGTCAGCGGCGCGCACCGGCAAGATCGGTGACGGCAAGATTTTCGTCACCAGCATCGAGCAGGTAGTACGCATACGCACCGGCGAGACCGGCCCGGACGCCATTTAACCCGACTGCCCTGGGGCGTGGCGCGCACGGCGGGATTTCCTCAACCATTCACTTCCTTGATATAGCGGCTGTTGGGAAAGTTCTTCTCCAACACCCGCAGGGTGTCGGTCATCAAACCATCCATTCCCATTTTCTGGTAGGCCAGTGCCTGCAGGCCGAGGGCGTCCTCCACCGAGGGGGTGCGCTGATAGCGTTCGATGACGTATTTTGTACGGTTGACCGTGGCGACATAGGCGCGGCGTCCGTAATAAAAGCGCGCGACGTTGATCTCGCTCTTGGCCAGGAAGTTGACCAGATAGACCATGCGGTTGCGGCCATCATCGGCGTAGCGGCTGTTGGGAAAGCGCTCGACCAGTTCGCGAAATGCATCGTAGGCGTCGCGCATGCCGCGCGGGTCGCGTAGCGACTGGTCCTGGTCGGTAAAGAGGCGCTCGAGGGCATTGGGCTGATCGTTGAAGTTCGCCAGGCCCTTCAGGTAATAGGCATAGTCTACGTGGGCATGGGTCGGGTGCATGCGGATGAAGCGGTCCGCCGCCGCGATGGCCGAGGCCATTTCCTGGTCCTTATAATAGGCATAAGCCACCTCCAGCTGGGCCTGCTCCGCATAGGGACCATAGGGGTAACGCGCCTCCAGGGTCTCGAAGTGTTTGATGGCCGTGGTGTAGTTACCCTCCTTGAGGGCGGTTTTGGCCTCGGTATAAAGGCGTTCGACGGACCAGTCTTTGGTTGGATCCTTATCCAGTCCGGCGCAACCGGCCAGTAACAGCAGCAAGGATAAGAACAGGCTAAAACGGGTGATAATGGCCATGGATTTTGAGCAGTCCGGAACGGTTGGGTGGTGGTCGCTAGGTGTCTAGCATACCCTGAACTGGAAACAGCGTGAAGGCGGGCAGTTAAACATGGAGAAGCAGTCTCACCGCCAAGACGCGAAGTGCAAGTAAATGTAGGGTGGGCATCGCCCACCACGCACGGCTCCGGTCGCCGCTGACGGTGGGCGATGCCCACCCTACATACCAGGTGTTCTATGTGTCGCTATGTTTGAATGGTTGGGAAAATGGTGAAAAGTCAGTTAGTGGAAATACCGCCGGAGTGCGCCGGCCAGCGTCTGGACCAGGCCTTGACCGGTTTTTTTCCGGATCGCTCCCGCGCCCAGATCCAGCAATGGATACGTGATGGCCAGGTGCGCCTGAACGACACGCCCTTGCGTGGCCGGGACAAGGTAAAAGGCGGGGAGCAGATCGCCGTGACCGTCCCCGAGGCGGTGGAGGCGCCGTGGCTGGCGCAGGATATTCCCCTGGAGATCCTCTTCGAGGATGAGGAGATGCTGGTCGTCAACAAGCCGGCGGGCCTGGTGGTGCACCCGGGTGCAGGCAATGCGGAGGGGACCTTGCTCAATGCCCTCATCCATTACGCACCGGAGCTCAAGACCCTGGCGCGCGCGGGCATCGTGCATCGCCTGGACAAGGAGACCTCTGGACTGTTGGTGGTGGCGCGTACCGATCGCGCGCGCCTTGCCCTCATCGAGCAGCTACAGGAGCGCAGCGTGGGGCGGGAATACCTGGCGGTGGTGGTGGGCGTGATGGTCTCCGGCGGCACGGTGGACGCACCCATCGGCCGCCACCCGACGCAACGCACCCGCATGGCGGTGACCACCCAGGGCCGGCCGGCGGTGAGTCATTACCGGGTGGTCACCCGCTATCGCGCCCATACCCTGGTGCGGGTCAGCCTGGAATCCGGTCGCACTCACCAGATACGCGTACACCTGGCCCACGTGCATTACCCCGTGGTGGGGGACCCGGTCTATGGCGGCCGGCTGAAACTGCCGGCGGGTTGCGGCGACGTACTGACCGCCGCCCTGCGCGGGTTTCGTCGCCAGGCCCTGCATGCCACGCGCCTGGGCTTGATCCATCCCGTGACGGGGGAAGAATTGTCCTGGGCGCGGCCGATGCCAGAGGACATGCAACAGTTGGTGGACGCCCTGGCGCAGGATGCGCAGCAACATGCCCAGGGCGGTGAACATGTGTGAGCGACTGGACGTCAACGTGCCGGGCGTTATCCAGGCGGATTGGCCGGCGCCCACCCGGGTGCGGGCCGTGACTACCTTGCGGTCGGGCGGCGTCAGCCGCGCCCCCTTCGGCACGCTCAATCTCGGTGACCATGTGACCGACGATCCAACGGCCGTCCGCGCCAACCGTGCGCGCCTGCGGACCCAGCTGGCCCTGCCCGCGGAACCCCGGTGGCTGACCCAGGTGCACGGCACGCAGGTGGTGGATGCGGCCGTGTCGAAAACGGGTACGCAGGCGGACGGTAGCTTTACCCGTGAGGCCGGGGTGGTGTGCGCGACGCTGACCGCCGACTGCCTGCCGGTGCTTTTGTGTGACCGCGCCGCCACGTGTGTGGCCGTGGTGCATGCCGGCTGGCGCGGTCTGGCGGCGGGTGTCATCGAGCAGGGGTTGGCGGCCATGGGTGTGCCACCGGGTGAGGTATTGGCCTGGCTCGGTCCAGCCATCGGCCCGGAGACCTTCGAAGTGGGGGAGGAGGTGCGTCAGGTGTTTGTCGATGAACAGCCCGCGGCGCACAGCGCCTTTCGCGCCAACGCCGCCGGGCGTTATTTTGCCGACCTCTACGCCTTGGCGCGCCTGCGCCTGACAGCGGCGGGTGTGGTGTCGGTGCACGGTGGTGGATACTGCACCTACAGTGAAGGCGAACGGTTTTTTTCCTATCGACGCGATGGGGTGACCGGGCGCATGGCCTCGCTTATTTGGCTACAGCCCGAGGGTTGATTACGTTTCTGTCCGGTGAGAGGGTATGATGGCGGGATGCGTTGTGATTGGGCAAGACATCAATAGTGATTGTGTTGGGCCACATGCACAATCGGGCGTCGGTGGATGTCGTAGGGTGGGCATCGCCCACCATCCGGAGCGTCGGCGGTCGTGTTCGGTGGGCAATGCCCACCCTACCCAAGCCCGGATGATGCAAAATTTGCAGGATGGGCATCCCCCACCCTCAAGCGCTAGAGCGCTCGTGCAGCGGCAGGCATTGCCACACCATCCCTGCCCGCGCGATGTCATGAGTAATATTAAAGATCAATAATAGATAACCCGATAACCACCCCATGCACCTCATCCTCTGGATCATTCTCTTCACCCTCCTCGGGGGCGTGCTCAGCGTCATACTCGCTGCCTTCTTTCTGTTGCTGCCCGAGGCGTTTCGTACGCGCCTGCTGCCGGCCATGGTGAGCTTCGCCATTGGCACCCTGCTCGGCGCGGCCTTCCTCGGCATACTGCCCGAAGCCCTGGAACAGGCGGGCAGCGGACACGAGGTGATGGCCACGGTGTTGGGGGGGCTGCTGGTTTTCTTTCTGCTGGAGA
>JAYUBZ010000129.1:0-4327 GCA_043740595.1 Gammaproteobacteria bacterium | reverse complement strand
GGATGTTGTAGGTCCGGCAGGCCGCCGCTGTATCCATCACCTCCATGCCGATACGTGCCTCAATGAGCGGACGGGTGATGGCCGGGTTGGGAAACCGCAGGCGTAACCCGGTTCCCAGGAGCACCACTTCTGGGTGCAATGCCGCTATCTGCACGAAATCCTCTAGGCCTAATTCAGCGACGCGGCCGGCGCCCCAAGGATAGAGGATGCGGTCTGGCATCAGCACCAGGCTGCTGGCATAGGTCCCATCGTTGACAGTAATCTGTCCTGTTTTGTAGGCGCGGATGAGGTTGGCGCCGGCGCCGGTCTCCAGGTGGATTTTCATGTGGCAGACCCCTTCGGGTGATGGTCGGAACGGTATATAATGTTGCAGCCGTCATTGACAGCTTGGCCTGCGGCCAGTAATGTTTCCGTCTTCCGAAAATGCATATATTACAAGGATTTCTGCTCCGCCGGTATTGTCCCGGCCAGCAACCCCCATGAACCCAACGGACCAATTCTCCCGTATCGAGCGTTTGCCGCCGTACGTCTTTAATATCGTCAACGAGCTGAAGGCCCAGGCCCGCAAGCGGGGTGAAGATATTATCGATTTCGGCATGGGCAACCCGGACGCGCCCACCCCGCAACACATCGTCGACAAGATGTGCGAGGTGGCGCAGCGCCCCGATACCCATCGTTACTCCGTTTCCAAGGGCATACCCCGCCTGCGCCGCGCCATTTGCACCTGGTATAAGCGCCGTTATAACGTGGACCTGGACATGGACAAAGAGGCCATCGTCACCATCGGCTCCAAGGAGGGTCTGGCGCACCTGGCCCTGGCGACCATGGACAAAGGCGACTCTGTACTGGTGCCCAATCCCAGCTATCCCATTCATCCCTACGGCTTCGTCATCGCCGGGGCCGATATCCGTCACGTGCCCCTGGTGCCGGGCGGCGATTTTTTTGCCGAGTTGGAAAAGGCCATCAAGAACGCCTGGCCTAAGCCTAAGATGCTGGTCCTGAACTTCCCCGGCAATCCCACCGCTCAATGTGTCGATCTTAACTTCTTCGAGAAGGTGGTGGCGGTGGCCAAGGAGCATGGCATCTGGGTGGTGCACGATCTCGCCTATGCGGATATCGTCTTCGATGGCTATGTGGCGCCGTCGATTTTAGAGGTGCCGGGCGCCAAGGACATCGCCGTGGAATTCTTTACCCTGTCCAAGAGCTATAACATGCCCGGTTGGCGCGTGGGCTTCATGTGTGGCAATCCGATCCTGGTGGCCGCCCTCGCCAGGCTCAAGTCCTATTTCGACTACGGCACGTTCACACCCATCCAGGTGGCCTCCATCCTGGCCCTCGAAGGTCCGCAGGAATGTGTCGAAGAGATCCGTCAACGCTATCAGAGCCGGCGCGATGTACTGTGTCACGGCCTGCATGCCGCCGGGTGGATGGTGGATATCCCCAAGGCGACCATGTTTGTGTGGGCGCGCATCCCGCAGGAGTACCGGCATCTCGGCTCCCTTGAGTTCACCAAGAAACTCCTGATCGAGGCGAAGGTGGCGGTGTCACCCGGCATCGGTTTCGGTGAATACGGCGACGAGTATGTACGCTTCAGTCTGATCGAGAACGAACACCGTACCCGGCAGGCCGTGCGCTCCATCAAAGAAATGCTGCGGCGTGGTCATGGCGCGGAAAAAAAACTTAACCAGGTATAACCCGTGAACCCTGTCAAAATTGGTCTGCTCGGTCTCGGCACCGTGGGTGCCGGAACGGTCAACGTGCTGACGCGCAACGCCGGCGAGATCACCCGTCGTGCCGGGCGCGAAATACGCATTGTGCATGCGTCGGCGCGTGACATCATCAAACCGCGCAACTGCCCGATGGAAGGTATCCGCCTCACCCTCGATCCTTTCGAGGTGGTGAACGATCCGGACATCGACGTGGTGGTGGAGTTGATCGGCGGCCACGAGCCGGCGCGCGAACTGGTGCTGCGCGCCATCGCCAACGGCAAACACGTGGTCACCGCCAACAAGGCCCTGATCGCGGTGCACGGCAACGAGATCTTCGCCGCGGCACAAAAACAAGGCGTGATGGTGGCCTTCGAGGCGGCGGTGGCCGGTGGCATCCCCATCATCAAGACCCTGCGCGAAGGCCTGGCAGGCAACCGCATCGAATGGCTCGCCGGCATCATCAACGGTACGGGCAATTTTATTCTGACAGAGATGCGCGACAAAGGCCGCGACTTTGACGATGTGTTGGCGGAGGCGCAACGCCTCGGTTATGCCGAGGCCGATCCCACCTTCGACGTGGAGGGTATCGACGCCGCGCACAAGCTCACCATCCTCGCCGCCATTGCCTTTGGTATTCCGCTGCAGTTCAAGAAGGTCTATACCGAGGGCATCACGCGCATCACGCGCATGGACGTACAGTACGCCGAACAGCTGGGTTATCGCATCAAACACCTGGGCGTGGCACGGCGCACCGACGCCGGTGTCGAGCTGCGGGTGCATCCGACGCTGATTCCAGAACGCCGCCTCATCGCCAATGTCGATGGCGTCATGAACGCCGTGCTGGTGAAGGGCGATGCCGTGGGGCCGAGTCTTTATTATGGCGCAGGGGCCGGCGCCGAGCCCACCGCCTCGGCGGTGGTGGCGGACATTGTAGACGTGGTGCGCACCCTCACCGCCGACCCCAACAACCGTGTGCCGCACCTGGCGTTCCAGGCGGATCAGCTGTCCGATCTGCCCATCCTGCCCATGGAGCAGGTGGAGACCGCGTATTATCTGCGCATGCAGGCGCAGGACAAACCCGGGGTGCTGGCGGACGTAACGCGTATCCTGGCGGATCTCGGCATCAGCATCGAGGCCATGCTGCAAAAGGCGCCCGTGGCAGGCGAACACGAAGTGCCGATCATCATGCTGACCCATCGGGTGATCGAGAAAAACATGAACGAGGCGATTGCGCGTATCGAGGCCTTGAGCTCTATCAATGCCAAGGTCATGCGTATCCGCCTGGAACACCTGAACCGCGACTGGAAATAGACCATGCCATTTCGTAACCGTTACACCGGAATCATCGAACAATACCGCGACCGCCTGCCGGTGCACGACGACACGCGCATCATCAGCCTGGGCGAGGGCAATACACCGCTCATCCGCCTCAACAATATCCCGCGCGATCTTCAGGACAAAGTGGATATCTATGTCAAGTACGAGGGGCTCAATCCCACCGGCTCATTCAAAGACCGCGGTATGACCATGGCGGTCACCAAGGCGGTGGAAGCGGGCAGCCGTGCCATCATCTGCGCGTCGACCGGCAATACCTCCGCCGCCGCCGCGGCCTACGCGGCGCGTGCCGGCATCACCTGCTTTGTGCTGATCCCCGATGGCAAGATCGCCCTCGGCAAACTGGCGCAGGCCATGATCCACGGTGCCGTGGTGATCCAGATCAAGGGCAACTTCGATGCCGGCATGCAGCTGGTGAAGGACGTGGCTGGCGAGGCGCCGGTGACCATCGTCAATTCCATCAACCCGTTTCGCCTGCAGGGGCAGAAGACCGCGGCCTTCGAAATCATCGAGGAGTTGGGTGCAGCACCGGACTACCACTGCCTGCCCGTGGGCAATGCCGGCAATATCACCGCGCATTGGATGGGTTACAGCGAGTACGCCGAGCACGGCATCGTGAACAACCGCCCGCGCATGGTGGGCTATCAGGCCGCCGGGTCGGCGCCGTTTATCCAAGGTAAGATGGTGGACAATCCCGAGACCATCGCCACCGCCATTCGTATTGGCCATCCGCAATCCTGGGACAAGGCCTGGCTGGTGCAAAAAGAATCCAATGGTTGGTTTGATGCGTGCACCGACGAGGAAATTCTGGCAGCGCAAAAACTTTTGGCGCATAAGGAAGGCGTGTTCTGTGAACCGGCATCGGCCATTTCACTCGCGGGTGCGCTGCGCGATGTGAAAAGCGGCAAGATACCCGCTGGCAGCCGCATCGTCTGCACCTTGACTGGTCATGGATTGAAAGATCCGGATACGGCCATCAAACAGAGCAGCACGCCGCTTATCAAGATCGATGCGGAGTTAGGCGCCGTTAAACGTGCCATCCTGGACAATATGACGGGTTGATGCCGTGGCCAGGTGCACCCGGACGGACATCGCCGGCACCCGCTTAAACAAAACCGTCATTTCCACAGTTCCACCGCCACGCCTTTTTCCCGCAGGGCCGCGGCACGCTCTTCCACATAGCGTTGAAACTCCGGTTGCCGCAGGTAGGCGCCGGAGGCCGCATAGTCCAGCACCGATTGCACGTGGAAGGTCTTGAGCATGCCTTCGATGCGGATAATCTC
>JAYUBZ010000128.1:0-7016 GCA_043740595.1 Gammaproteobacteria bacterium | reverse complement strand
GGATGCGGCTGATCCATTCTTGTATATCGTTGCCGATTTCCACGTCGTAACCGACATAGCCGAGCATTTCCTTCCAGCGCGATGAGTAGTAGGCCTCGTCGGTTTCGATGTTCCAGTCCCAGATGGCGTCGTTGGTGCCGCTCACCGCGAGCATAAAGCGCTCCTCGGTTTCGCGGCGCGCGCGTTCCGCCCGGCGGAAGCGTGAGACCAGATGCAGCACCATCAGGATCAGCGCCAGGAGGACGGCCACCAGGACCAGCAGCATGTTGAGAAACAGGGTTTTCTTTTTGAGTTTGTCGCCAACCCGTGCCACGACGATGCTGGGGTCGAGATGGGCCACGGGTGTGTAGAGCTTCTCGCCATATTTGATTTCGCCGTAACGCTGCATCAGACCCTGGCCACGGCCGGAGACGAGATAATCGAGAAATTGTTCCGCCGCCGCCTGGTTGGCCTGGGGCACGTGCTGCTGGTTGACCACGATTGCGCTATAGGTGTTACGCAGGCTGGGGTGATTTTGATAAAGGGGGGCGATTTCACCCTGCAGGGAGTTTCGGTTGTCCAGGTAGGTCGCCATGTCCGTGAGGGTGTAGGCGCCGAATAAGGCGGCCTGTTTCAGGGTGGAGGCGCTGCTGGCGCCGGTGTTTTCGTAACCCACCCAGTCGGGTTTGACGCCGGCCATTTCCCATAATTCATTGAGTTTTTTGTGGGCGCTGGATTCCACCACGGGGGTGAAAAATCGCACTTTCTCCCGCGCCAGACGTTTGAGGGCCGGGATCAGGTCAGACTCCTGTGCGAGGTGCAGAGGGTCTTGTGTTGGGCCGAAGATGGCAAATTCGTCGTACATGATCTCGGTGCGCCGCAGGCCGAAACCCTCTTCCATCAGCAGGTCTTCGCTCGGCCGATGCTGGGTGATGATGAGGTCCGCTTCGCCACGACGCGCCAGGGCCACTGTGTCCAGGGCGCCGGTGGCGATGATACGCACGTTGAGTTCGGGGTGGCTCGAGCGAAAGTCGTTGACCAGCACATTGATCAGACCGCTGTTGGAGACGGAATAGGCCACCGCCACGCGCAGTTCCGTCGGCGAGGGCGACGGGATTGCCGTCGGGGCGGCGCCGATGGCGAGTAGCAGGGCCACCAGGGTTGTCGCTCCCAGATGTCGCCACCCCATTTTACTATTCATACGCCGTGTTGTTAGCCTAGCTGTATGCGCCACGCGGTTCCCTCGGCAGGCTGAAAAATCGGTTGATGAGTTGCTGGAATACCTTGTCTCACCTTAACTCTTTATCCTTTAATAGCATAGCGTTAGATGACAAGCGGCAGGCTTTATCGGTTGAATGCCCGGGTGTCACATAACTGCGCCAGGCAGTTTAAATAGATGCCCGGGTCCGGCGCGCTGGACAGGCGGCCGGCCTGCCATAGCATTTCCCCCATACAGTCCATCATACGGTGCTGCGTGGCGTGCTCATCCAGCCCCTGCTTCAGGAGCGCCTGATAGTAGGCGCGCACCCCGCCAGGCTGGTCAATGGCCAGTTGCTCCTCGATGGCGATGTGCATGCCCATGTGCAAAAACGGATTGGTCTGTCCGGTCTCGACGGACCAATCACGATCTTCGCTGGTCGCGGGGTCCTGCAGCAGGTCGTGGTACTCCGGATGGCGCAGGGCAACGGCGACGACGAGGGATTCGACGCCGCTCAGGGGTTGTTGTTCGCGGTGGTGTAACCAGGCGCGGAAAAAGACTTCGCGCATCTGCCTGCGGTCTTGGCCGTACATCGGTCAGGCCGCCTGCACCTTGAACAGGCCCAGAACGGTGGAGTATTGGTAAAGATGGTTGCTGTCGTCCAGGGGGCCGATTTCACCATTGCCGTAAAATCCAATAATGGGCAGATCCGGGAAGCTGGTGCGCAACAGGTCCAGGTCCCGGTCCCGGTTGCCATAGAAATGCGGTCCCCGGCCCATGCAGGGGAACAGCAGGGCGAAGTCCGGATAGCCGCGCAGTTCCGCGTGGCTGCGCTCGATGGTGGCGCGCATGTCGCGTTCCGCCGTCAGGGTGTCGCGCATGGCCCAGAACAGGCGCTCGCCCCGCGCCAGTCGTTGGGATAGCGTGATGGACTGATTATTCAGATTAGCCGAGACAATATGGTTGAGGCGATAGCGGCCTTCGCGGATGGCGTTGATGGGGTCGCCGAAGGTGACGCCACCCATGATGAGATGCAGGGGGATCTGCTCCATGTCGCGCACCCCCACGGGCAGGGATTTCACCAGCACGTTGAGCGCCGGATAATTGCCGAGCTTCAGCACGTCGTAGCCGCGCACGTCCGCGACCTCGATGGGGGAGGTGAGGGCGCGCACCCCTTGGGAGGTGCGCAGGACGCTGCGTGTCCCATCGAACACCACTTCCGCGCGGCCGCCCTCGACCACGCGGCAGCCGTTCCAGACCTTGAAAGGCCCCTGACCCATGAGGTCCCCGGAGACGGCACCGATGCGCGGCACCGGCAGGTCGAACCAATCCGCCGAGATGCCGGAGGGTGTGCATAGGCTCATGACCGTCTGTTCACCCTGAATCTCCGGCAGGGACAGGTTGAGGTGGCCACCAAACACCATGGCCGCGGCGCCCGGGCTGTCGAGCAGCCATTCCTGGTCGGTGAGTACGCCGGCGCCGGTGCAACCCACCACCTGCATGCTGCCGGCGGCGCGCGCGGCGGCGCGCAGGGCCGGCTCCGGGTTGGCGGCATAATGCGGCGTGAGAAACAGGATGACGCCGTTGGCACGGGTCAACTCGGCACGCTCCATGGCGTTTTTCACCGCGATGGCGGCGTGTTCCGCGGAGGCATGGGTGCCGTGGCTCAATCCGGTGGAGACGACTCTGCTCATGCGGCTAATTTATCCCTGAATTCACATAAATCATAGATGACACAACTGCCGCAGCGTGGTTTACGCGCAACGCAGGTATAGCGGCCGTGCAGGATCAGCCAGTGATGGGCATCGAGCCGGTATTCTACTGGGACCACCTTGAGCAGTTTTTTCTCCACCTCCAGCACATTTTTTCCGCGTGCCAGACCGGTGCGGTTGGCCACGCGGAAGATGTGTGTGTCCACGGCGATGGTGGGCTCGCCGAAGGCGGTGTTGAGGACCACGTTGGCCGTCTTGCGCCCCACGCCGGGGAGTGCCTCCAACTCCGCGCGCGTCCTGGGCACTTCGCTCCCGTGTTTTTCCAGCAGGATCCGACAGGTCTTTAAGATATTGGCCGCCTTGGTGTTATAGAGGCCGATGGTTTTGATATAGCGTTTCAGCCCCCGCAGCCCCAGCTTCAGGATCGCCGCTGGGGTATGGGCGGCGGGGAACAGCAGCGCTGTCGCCTTGTTCACCCCTTTGTCCGTGGCCTGCGCCGAGAGGATGACGGCGATGAGCAGCTCGAAGGGTGTGCGGTACTGCAGCTCCGTGGCAGGCGCGGGGTTGGCCTGTTTCAGGCGTTCAAACAATTCCTTCCGTTGGGCGACATTCATGCCCGCATGATAACGCGAAACCGCCGGGGATGTGTCACGGCGGATGCCGGTTGTCCGGCGAGGCGCTTAGTCCCCGGCTGCCTTGAGAATCAGCCGGCTCAGGTAGGTGTAGTCGCCGCCGAAATGGTGGCCACCTTGCAGGATCACCGCCGTCGCCAGTTTCGGGTCCAGTTTGGGGCAGAGCGAATGGCCTTCGTCTTCGCCGGCGATGCAAAGCAGGGGCACGCCGCGCAGCTTCTCCACTTCCGGCAGTACCGGTAGGGAGGTGTTGTTACGACTGCTCAACCAATCCTGCACGTGAAATTCGAATTCCACCTCCATCTCCAGCCCCAGCAGGGCAACGAGACGCGTGCGCTGCAACAGATCAGGCGATAGGCGGTTGGCCATGAAGGGCAGCACATCGGCACCACGGGAGTAGCCGATGAGGATGATCTTTTGTTTATGCCAGGCGGCAAGATAATAGGTAAGGATGCGATCGAGATCCCGCGCCGCGCCGTCCGGCGTGCGCCGTTGCCAGAAATACGCCAGGGAATTGAGACCCACGACGGAATGTCCCTGGGCAGCCAGATGGGTGGCCAGATCGCGATCGATGCTCGCCCAACCGCCGTCGCCGGACAGGATGACGATGAGCGTGTCGGTGGCGTCGGTCTTGGCGCGCACTTCGATCAAGGGCAGATCGGCCAGTGCCGCGGGCGCGTGCGCCTGCGTGGCGGGCGGTTTTAATGTGGCCAGGGTGTGTTCAAGGGCGGTGTGCCAGGCGTGGTTGTCCGCGTCGCGCTGTCCGCTTTCCTTCACGCCAGCCCAGCGCGCCGAAGGCATGCCGGCCACAAACGCCTTGGTCATCGTTGCATCGCAGGCAGCGCTGCGACTGCCGGCGAGCACCCACCAGGGGGACGACAATTTTTTGTTCGGTTCCAGGCGGTAGCCTTGCCGGTCAGGCGTGCGCGTGGACACCAGGCCGTAACCGCGGCAGGCCGGGCGCGTCAGGGTGTCCGCCGGGCAGAAATTCAACCCGATGCCCGCGCCAAAGGTATTCGCCGGCGCTTGCGCGAGGGTCCCATAGGCCAGGGTCGCCCCGGCGCCGCGGCCCACGAGGAGCGGCACGATGTAGTGGTTGAGCCCGAGCTTCTTTTGCACGAACTGACTCAGGGCCTCAAGGTCGCCGGCGGGATAGAGACAGGATTGGGTTTGCGCCTCGAGTTGTTGGCGGTAATAGCGCGTGTCGATGCCCAGGACCAGGGTGCCGGTGTCCGCCAGTGCCTGCGCCATGACGGTGGAATCCGCATCCCAGCCGGCGTCGTCGGATAACAACAGGATCACCCGTTGGGGTTGGCCGGCGGCGTGGTAGAGCCGCACGTCGCCGAATTTGCCGAAACGTACCGACGTGTCCTCGTCGGCGGCACCGGCATACGACGTTAACAGCGCCATCATCATAAGCATGACTGCCAATACGGATTTCATTTAACCACTACTCCTTTCAAGCCGCCGGAAATCAGGGCCGCGATCTGCGTGAGGATGCGCGGTAAGGTGAAGCCGCCGGGACTGGCCAGATACTTCGGTGTCCACACCGGATCGAATTTCATTTTGTATTGGCGCAGTCCGCGGAAGTTGTAGAAGTGCTCGCCGTGCAGGAACACCATGGAGCCGAGACGGTTCCACAGCGGCGCCAAGGCGCGGTTCTCCAGGCCGGACAGGGGCGCCATGCCCAGGTTGAACCAGCGGTAGTTTTCCTGCTTGGCATGCAGCATGAGTTTGATAAAGAGATATTCCATGGCGCCATCGGGGGCGTCCGGCACATAACGCATCAGGTCGATGGAGTATTCCTCCTTGTCGGCGCCGGTCCAGAGATTGGCAAAGGCCACGATGTCGGCTTCCTTGTACACCACCGCCACGGGAAAACGCCGTATATAGTCCGGGTCGAAGTGGCCGACGGAGAAGCGTTTCTCGCGGGTGTGTTTGTGTTCCAGCCAGGCGTCGGAAACGTGACGCAGCTGTTCCAGCCGTTCCGGGACTTTGGTGGCCGGTAGCACCTCGAAGTGGTAGCCGTCTTTTTCGATGCGGTTCACCAGGTTGCGTTGTGATTTGTGATCGCTGCCTTCGAGGGAGAATTGCGCCAGGTCCACCCGCGCCTCCTCCCCCAACTTAAGCAGGGTGAGACCGAGGTCGAGATACAGCGGCAGGCTCTCCGGTACGACCTGGTAGAAGGCCGTCCAGCCGTCGTGCCGATTGCTGATTTCGCGGAAGCGCCAGAGCAATTCCATCCACTCCTCGCGCGGTCCGATGGGATCGCCCATGGCGACCCAGGTGCGATCCTGGATGTCGTACATGATCAGGCTGTTGCCGCTGTCGCTGAACAGCAGATGTTTGTCGCCCAGCAGCGCCAGATGGGCGTTGCTGTTGGGCGAGCGCGCAATAATCTTTTCGGCGCGCTGCAGTTCCTGCATGGAGGGCAGGGTGGGTTCCGGTGGCGCGGCGCGCAGCAGCCGCGCCAGGCCAAATATAAACGCGACGCTCAGGGTCCCCACGGCGGAACGCAGGAAGCGCGGCGCGTCGCCGCTGAAGGTGAATCGCCACCAGAGTTCCTGCGAGTACTGCACATACTGATAGGAGAACACGCCGATCCAGACGGAGGCCGTCAACACCAGGGTGATGGCGGCGATCCAGCTCGGCGTGAAGCGCTGGCTGATGAGCGAGGTCTTGCGATAAAAGTAATGCCGGCAGGGTAGTAGCACGATAAAGGTGATGCTCAAGGTGATCGCCTCTTCGTAGTCGATGCCCTTGAGCAGGGACGCCACGATGCCAGTGGCCAGCAGGGCCAAGGTCAGGTGGTAGGCGCCGTCGAGACGGCGCTGGAGCCCGCGCGCCACCAGCAGCAGTCCGACGCCGACGATGCTGCTGATGAGATGCGATATCTCCAACAACGACAGGGGGATGAGTTTGCGCAGCCATGCCAGGCGCCAGTGCACCGTCGGGGTGGCGCCGGAAAAAAGCAGTATGGCGCCGGCGACGAAGACGATGAAGGCGATGACCTGCGGCGTCAGCAGGGGTAGCCATTCCCCCACGATGCGCGCCGCGCGCTTCATGCCTTCCTTGCGCTGCATGAGTTCCAGACTGCCGAGCAGTATTGCGGCCACACCCAGGGGCAGGAAATAATAGAGCGCGCGGTAGGCGAGCATGGCGCCGAGGAGTGCCGCCGGCGGCAACAGTGGTGACAGGAACAGAAAAATCACTGCCTCGAAGACTCCAAGACCCCCCGGCACCTGACTCGTCACGCCGGCAATCTGCGCTAACAGATAGGTAGCGAGGAAGGCTGGAAAGGCCAGGGGGCTGTCCGGTGGCAGCAAGACATACAGCACGGCACCTCCCACCACCCAATCGAGGATGGCCAGGACGAGTTGACTCGTGGCGAGCCCTGGACGCGGCAAGGTAAATTCCCAGCCCCGCAGGGTGAGCGGTTCGCGCCGCAGGAAACTGGCGCCCAGGTACAGCGCCGTCAGAAACAGCAAGGCCTCA
>JAYUBZ010000127.1:0-13210 GCA_043740595.1 Gammaproteobacteria bacterium | reverse complement strand
TCGCCGTTGCCAGATGCCGCGTTCACCGCGGCTCACCCGCACGCGGGACCGGTGTTCGGTCTTGGGAAGGTGCTTGGCAAAACCCGCCTTGATCAGACGCCAGCGGGTCGTGAAATCCACGTCCCCGGCCGGCAGGGTCCAGATACAGTGCAGGTGATCCGGTAACACCACCCAGCCGTCGATGCGGAACGGCCGCCGCCGCCGGACATCCCGCACCACCATGCGCAGGAGATCCACATGCCGCACCAAGGTATCGTTTGGAAACCGCTCCAGCAGATTGACCGTGAAGAAATAGCAACCTCCGGGAACGCGATAGCGGCGGTAGTCGGGCAAGGTTCCTTCCTCGTGGGGTGCGTGATTATTTAGTGAATGTTGCGGCGACACCATTCGGCGCAATACGCTGCGCTATTGCGCCCTACGTGGGCTGATTGCTTGCTCGTCGTCTTGCATGCTATTTCCGAATACGCTGCTTTTATGGTGACCAACCCGCCGCCCGGTTGGGCGGCGGGTTGGTCACCTCGCGCAAAAATAGTATCAGCGGGCACTGGCTACGCAAAACCGCGACCATAGTTGACAGGGGGCGAAGAAGCCTATAATGTGTGACGTGTGTATCACAATAGAACGACATTCGAGGTGCGCTATGGCGAAAAATAACCCAATGGTTGGTGGCCCTGATTTTATTGAACTGCTGAAGAATGCTTTGGAAGGGCGTGTGGCAGGATTTGCTCGGCCTCCGGCAACAGGGGGAACTCAAGTCTCGCTCAGGTTTAGAGAAGACAGGTTGATGTTGCTCGACATTCTGGCTGAACATAGTAACTGGAACCGTACCCAGGTAATTGATGCGCTGATTGACAAGGGCCTTCACGTGCTTTTTGAGCAGCTTACCACCAGCGCGGCGGAAGAAGTAATGGAGAGCCATGTCAAAGCCGTTATGAAGTCACGACGGTAATGGTCCGCACGGATGGGGCCCAAACGACTAAGCTCAGTGGTGCGCCGCTCTTGGCGCGTCCCCTGGAGCGCCTTATTGGGCATCATGTGGCCAGAAAGTAGCTTTAACACGACGCTCATTACCAAGGCTGTCAGTAAGAAACAGATTCAAGTCGTTTGATCCAGACCAGTTGCGAGGCGGATCAAGCTCAAAGCTGATAGTGGCGTCTCTCGTAGATTGTGGGGGAACTGGGTTGTCGGTTATGACCTCATCATTGGGATTAAGGACGATTACTCGCGGATGCGCTACAGGGCGACGCCAGAAACCCATTGCGATCCGTGTGACGAAAACAGGATGGTCAGTGCTATTTGTGATTCTGAAATGCGCTGACAGCTGCATGATCTCTCTGTGTTTAACCTGAGTACGCGACCACAAATTTGGCGTGCCTGATACTAGGTCTTGAACAAACATAACAGACGACGCTGTTCGGCGACAATGGAGCCACCACTGCGTGATGACGTGACCGAACCAACCTATGACTCCAGAAAAGCCACTGATCAAGGCACCAAGAACCGAGAAAACCACTTTCTCGAAGGCTTCATGACTCAGAAGATCTGGCACGATACTCATGGTTTCTGCCTTAGTGTGATGCCCAACGCAAAGCTAAGCGGCGAGCGCCGACGCGGCGAGTCCGCTTGAGCGCCGTGTTAGGTCTCAGTTAGGTCACTCCATTACTGACAAGCCACACCTTTGACTTTGAGAACTACTCCGGACGGTAACAATTGCTCATTCACTTGGCATGTCTTCACGTTTTTTGGAAGTTTTTTTGTCACCAATAGTCTTGTGTTTTGGTACGAGCAGGCAATCCAATAACCAGTAGAGCTGTCGCTCGGAAATCGCCAAATAGATTTGCGTTCATTTGCTGATCGACTAGTACTATCTGGAACAAGGCTTGCCATTTGGCTGGGATGTCCGGAGTAAAAGCGGATGTCGTCAAGGAAGTATCCTCGGCGACCATTGTCTAACGTGATCTCCCAAGTTGCATCAATTCCAGATGCATTTTCTGTTACCTTGATCGATTCCGGACAATAAAGCAGGCGGTCATTATCCGCAGCGAACACGCCACCAGGTAACCACGGAAGTAGCAAGGCAAAGATGATGGATGCTTGTCTCATATTTCGGGTACCGTTATTCAACAACATAAAATGTTTTTCCTGCGTTGCTCCGTGGAATGCTCGGCTTATTGAAATAAATAATACGTTCCAGCACTTCCCCTTGCTTATTCCATTGATCAAGCACACGAATCCCGGTTAAGTCGTGACTTAAATATATGGCAGCATGCTTACCCTGACCGTCAATTGGATATCTGCCTTTATCATCAAAGGTTGCGATTACTGTACCTCGGCTAATTGTTCTAGGCGCGGACCCCATAATGAGCGCTCCCCGCTTCCAGGCAATTGTGGGCGGCGCTCCCGCAGCTTGACGCACAAACTCTACACATTCTGTATTGCCTTTGGTATTCTTAAACTTACCTTTGCCGAAGGCGTCCTTCTCTGAAATTGTTAACCTGTAAGGCACTATATTCTCCTTGGTTTTGTGAAGTCTAGCTACAATTCGACCCCCTATAAAAGTCCCGTTGCAACGGGACTTTTATAGGGGGCCATAAATCCTGTAACTCAAGAAATTCAGAGTGTTGTTATTCAGCAAACGGGACAACCTGCACTTTACCTGGTGTCTGAATAAACCGTGTCCACGTGGGATGAAAGCTTCTCGCGTCGCCGGAGAAAAGACAAGTCATTTCTGGTCGGCCGTAAAGAAGGTGCTCTTAAGGATAAACTGTGCGCGGGCAGTAACCGCAGACAGGGTGAGCCCCGTCCGAGAGCGGACGGGGCGGGACTCGCGGGCAGGGGTTGATGCTGCGCGTTGCGCGACCACCCGATCATAACGGCTGTTGGGTTTCGCTTTGCTCAACCCAACCTACATTTGATATGGGTGGGCGGGACCTCGGCCTGCCAATATTACCCATGTTGATTTTCTACTGGGGCGCGGGCGCATCGGTTTTCTTCTGCGCGACACGCAGTTCGCGCCTTCGCCACAACAAGTACGCCGCCGGGATCACCGCCAACGTCAGCACCGCCACGCTCAGCATGCCACCCACCATGGGGGCGGCGATGCGCTGCATGGGTTCGGAGCCGGTGCCGTGGCTGAAGAGTATCGGCAAGAGTGCGGCGATGATGGCGACCTTGGTCATGGTCACCGGGCGGATGCGCAGCAGGGCGCCTTCGACGATGGTGTCGCGCAGGTCCTGCTCCGTCAGTGGCCGGCCGGACGCGCGACGCCGCGCGAGGGCGTGATCGAGATAGGCGAGCATGACCACGCCGATCTCCACTGCCACGCCGCCGAGGGCGATGAAGCCGACACCCGCCGCCACCGACAACTGGTAATCCATCAGGTACAGCAGCCACAGGCCGCCCACCAGGGCCAGCGGCAGGGTCGCCATGATGATCAGCACCTCGGCGGTGTTGCGGAAGTGCAGATACAGCAGCAACAGAATGATGACCAGGGTCAACGGGACGACCAGTGCAAGGCGCTGCTTGGCGCGCACCAGGTACTCGAACTGGCCGGTCCACACAACGGAGTAGCCGGGGGGCAGCTTGACCTGGCTGGTGACCGCTTGTTGCGCCTCAGCCACGTACGAGCCGACGTCGCGCCCCGCGAGATCCACCGACACCCAGCCGGAGAGACGTGCGTTCTCGCTCTTGATCATGTCCGGTCCGTCCGTGATGCGGATGTCGGCCACCTCGGACAGGGCGATCTGCGTGCCGGAGGGCGTGAGGATGGGCAGGGCGCGCACGCGTTCGAGGGAATTGCGCATCTCCCGCGGGTAGCGCAGGTTGATGGGATAGCGCTCGCGCCCCTCGATGCTTTCGGCGATGTTGCTGCCGCCGAGGGCGGTACTGACCACGTCCTGCACGTCTGCGATGTTGAGGCCGAAGTGCGAGGCGGCATCGCGATTGACGTTGATGTCAATGTAGCGTCCGCCGGTGACACGCTCGGCGTAGACCGACACAGTGCCCGGGATCTTCTGGACGATGGCCTCGATCTGCTTGCCGAGTTTATCGATCACCGCCAGGTCGGGCCCGTTCACCTTGATGCCCACGGGAGTACGGATACCCGTGGACAGCATGTCGATGCGCGTCTTGATCGGCATCACAAACACCGACGGCAGGCCGGGTATATCCACCGCGGCACGCATCTCTTCGATGAGTTTCCGGCTGGTCATGCCGGGACGCCATTGGGATTTAGGTTTCAACCGTATCGTGGTTTCGAACATGTTGATGGGTGCCGGGTCGGTGGCGGTCTCCGCGCGCCCGGCCTTGCCGAAGACGCTCTCCACCTCGGGAAAGGTCTTGAGGATACGATCGGTCTCTTGCAGAAGTTGCCCGGCCTTGCCGATGGACAGACCCGGCAGGGTGGTGGGCATGTATAGCAGATCGCCCTCGTCCATGTCGGGCATGAACTCGGTGCCGAGGTGTAGTGCCGGCCAGGCGCTGATGACCACCAGTGCCGCAGCACCCCAGAGCATCTGCCAGGGCCGGTGCAGCACCCATTCGAGCAGCGGGCGGTAGGCGTTAATCAGCCAACGGCTCACCGGGTTGTCACGCTCGGCGCGGATGCGGCCGCGGATGAAGTAACCCATGAGCACCGGCACCAGGGTGATCGACATACCCGCCGCCGCCGCCATGGAATAGGTCTTGGTGAAGGCCAGCGGCGCGAACAGCCGGCCCTCCTGGGCCTCGAGGGCGAACACCGGAATGAAGCTGAAGGTGATGATGAGCAGCGAGAAGAACAGCGCCGGCCCCACCTCCAGGGTGGCGCGTTCCACCAGGAGCCAGCGGTCGGTGCCCGGCGCGCTGTGCTCGATCTGTTTGTGCACGTTTTCGATCATGACGATGGCGGCATCCACCATGGCGCCGATGGCGATGGCGATGCCCCCAAGCGACATGATGTTGGCGTTGATGCCCTGGCGTTGCAGGACGATGAAGGCGATGAGGATGCCGATGGGCAGTGTCACCACGGCCACGAGGGACGAGCGCAGGTGAAACAGAAACACGCCACACACAATGGCAACGACGATGAACTCCTCGATCAGCGTGTGGCTGAGATTGTCGATGGCGCGTTGTATCAGGTCCGAGCGATCGTAGGTCGTGACGATCTCCACGCCGGGAGGCAGGCTCGCCTTGAGCTGTTGGAGTTTTTGTTTGACGGCCTTGATGGTGGCGAGTGCATTCTCGCCGTAACGCATGACGATGATACCGCCAGCCACCTCGCCCTCGCCGTTGAGATCGGCCACGCCGCGGCGCATCTCCGGACCGATCTGGATGTCGGCCACGTGTTCGAGGCGGATGGGTGTGCCGTTGGAGGTGACGCCGAGGGGTATCGCCCGCAGGTCGGCCTCGTTCTTGATGTAACCGCGGGCGCGCACCATGTACTCGGCCTCGGCCATCTCGATCACTGAACCGCCGACCTCCTGGTTGCCGTCCTCGATGGCCTTGCGCACCTGCGCCAGGGTCAGGCGATAGGCGCGCAGGCGGTTGGGGTCGACCGTAACCTGATATTGCCGGGTCATGCCCCCGACACTCGCGACCTCGGACACACCCGGCACCGCGCGCAGTTCGTACTTCAGGAACCAGTCCTGCAATGAGCGCAGTTGGGCGAGGTCGTGGCGATTGCTGCGGTCCACCAGGGCGTACTCATAGATCCAGCCGACGCCGGTGGCGTCGGGTCCGAGTGACGGCTTCGCCCCGCGCGGCAGACTCTGTGTCACCTGACTCAGGTATTCGAGTACACGCGAACGCGCCCAATAAATATCCGTTCCGTCCTTGAAGATCACATAGACAAAGGAGTCGCCAAACAAGGAAAAGCCGCGCACCGATTGCGCCTGCGGTACGGAAAGCATCGCCGTGGTGAGCGGGTAGGTGACCTGGTCCTCCACGACCTGCGGCGCCTGGCCGGGGAACGGTGTCTTGATAATGACCTGAACGTCGGACAGGTCAGGGATGGCATCGAGCGGGGTGTGTTTCAGGGCGACCACGCCCCACACGACGATGACGGCTGTCAGTACCAGCACCAGCAGGCGGTTATGCAATGACCAACGGATAATTCGGGCGATCATGACGTGCTCCTGGTCGCGGTGATAAGTGTATGGACGGCCTGGCGGTTAACCCACCGCTGTGCGGGCGTGGCGAACGAGCATGTGCCGTCGCATCCGGCGATGAAGCGCCTGGAAAAAATAGCGGGCGGGGTACGCTGCATGGTTGGCTCCTAGTGTCCGCTGTCGGTGCCAGTGTCGGTGTTCGGCGTGGCATTCGTGTCGGCATTGGAGCCGCTATCGTCCATGCGGGCGAAGCTGGCCCGCAGGCTCGATTCGGAGTCGATCAGAAACTGTCCCGAGACCACGACGTTGTCGCCCTCCTTGAGACCGCTGCGGATTTCGATCCAGTCGCCGGAGTCGAGGCCGGCGACCACATTCACCGGCTGAAAGCGACCATCGCCGCGCGCGACCACCACGGCGGTGCGTGTGCCGGTGCGGATCAGCGCCTCGCGCGGCACCGCCAGCTGTTTCGGCTGGGGCGGCGAGATGATCGTGACCTCGGCGAACATGTTGGGCCGCAGCGCGCTGTCCTGTGTGGTGAGTCGCACGCGCGCCTTGAGTGAGCGCGAGCCGATATCGATGTCCGGTTGCAGGTAATCGACCACGGCCGGCCACGTACGCCCCGGCACGGCGGTTACCCGCACCTCGGCCTTCAGTCCCGGGCGTACCCAGCCGGCATCGCGGTCCAGAATATCCACCTGGGCGCGCAACGCACCGCCGATATCGGCGCGGAACAGATAGCCATGGGTGATGACGGTGCGTGGCCGGCTCTCGCGGGTGACGGTGTAGGTGCGTACGCCGAGGTTGTTCAAGACCTGCGGTTGTATCGACACCATCGGCATGCCGTTGTCCTTGCCGCTATCCGGCTCGGCGTAGACCGGGATCATCTCCATGTTCATGGGTGACTTGCCGGGTTTGTCGCTGCGGAAGTTCGGTATCATGGGATCGGTCCAGTAGAGGATCTTGCGCTCGCCGCCGCCGGTTGCGGCGGGTGCGGTCTCGCCCATGTCGCGACCGCGAGAAGCGTAATACACCGTCGCGCCGGTAAGCATCCCCAGCACGATGGCCAGGGTGAATAGGGTTGTGCGTGATGGGCGTTTCATGGCGGGGGTTCTCCGGTCAGGTACAGCAGGTCCGCCTGGCTACGGGCGAGTTCCATGCGCAGGCGGGTGAGTTCGAGTTCGGCATCGAGTGCCTTGACGCGGGCCTCGCGCAGCATGCTCTGGTCGCTGGCGAAGCCCGATACGGTGACGCTCGCCTCGCGCCGCGCGTCGGGCACGATCTGTTCGCTGAAGAGTTGCACGCGCTCTCTGAGCGATTGGTACTCGGCGAGCTGGCCCGCGTACTGCGCCTGCAGGTCGCGACGCTTGTCCTCCACTTCGTAGCGCGCGCCATTTTCCATTGCCAGTTTCTCGGCGAGCCGCCGGTCCTGGCGGCGGGCGCGAAACACTGGCAGGTCCACGCTGACCAGGGCGCTGACCATGTCCGGGCGCTTGGTGCCGTCCGGCATCGGCCGGCGGAACCCATAGGACAGATCGAGCATCACGCCGGGCTTGCGTTCCTCGCGCGCAATGTCCATGTCGGTGCGCGCGGCCTCGTAGCCAGCGCGACTGGTGAGCCAGTCGGGGTGCTGTTCGACCTCGAAGTGATCCGGCAACGACGGCAGCACCGGCAGTGTCTGCGGCAGCGGCGCCTCGGCGTCCACCCCGATCCAGCGCGCGAGCATCGCCACACTGGCCCGGCGTTGCGCGCGCAATTCCTGCTGCCGCACGCTGAGGCGCGCCAGTACCTGACGCGCCTGCAGCACACTCTGCTGCGTATGCTGGGCCGCGCGGTAGCGGCCCTCGGCGTCCTGTCGCTGGCGTTCGAGTAGCGGACGCAAGGTGTCGATTTCACGCAACGCCGCATCCTGGTAATAAATGTCCAGCCAGGTGCGGCGCACATCGCGCATGAGATTGCGGCGATCGAGTTCAAGGCGCGCCTCTTCGCGCGTCAGCTCGTCGCCGGCACGGCGCGTGCGCAGGGCGCGCGTGTCGCCCGGCGGAAACGCCTGACGCACGCCGACCACCGTCATGGTCATGTCCTCCTGGTTGAGTTTATAGGTGTCGGTGGGTACGTTGATGGCGCCGACCACCAGCTGCGGGTCAGGCAACTGCCCATCGGATACCACCCGTTGCTCGGCGGCCTCGATGCGGTAACGGCCTTGGGCGAGGATCGGCGCACCGGCGATGGCGAGTTGTTCCGCGCGTTCCAGGGTCAAGGTCGTGGTTTCCGCGCGGACCAGCGCGGTGTAGCCGCAGACGACGATCAAGACCAGGGTCCGCGACCAGCGGATGAGTGACAGGCGAACGAACATAAACCTCTCCTGCAGTGAAGCAAGGGATGCGGCCGGCAACGAAGGTGTGCGGGCCGCGCTCACAAAGCGCAGAGAGGTGTGGCTAGATCAGCAGGCGGGCGTGCAGGAGATTGAGAGGGGGCCGGGGGACAGCGGCGGCCGAGGCATCGTGGCGCAAGATGCGGCCGGTATCGACGTCAGTCTTTGCCGTGGTGATCGGCAGGGTGCTGAGCAACACCATGGGCAGGGATGACAGGTGATCCACACTGATGGCACTGGTGGCAAGGATGGGGTTCGGGGCCGTCTGGCAATCGAGCTGCATCAGTGGCGTGCAATCCGGCATTTGCGCGCTGGCGTCAGCGGTTGCATGCGCGCAACGCACCATGGCGGCAGGGCCGGACGGACACGTGGACAGCGCCGCCATGCAGGGGGCGGCCACCAGGGCCGACCACGCCAGGGCCAGGCCGAGCAGCAGCGCACGGCCGATACGGCGGCGGCGTTGCACGAACCAATGGGAGACGAGGGTCATGGTGGAAGTATAGTTAGGTTTGGCGATCGTTGATATTGATCTAAATCATGCCTGAGGTCGATTAAAATGGCAACGTAAGTCCCGCCTGGGTAGAGACAAGCAAAGCGCGGAAACGTTCCTGAATGTTTGTCAGGGCCGCGGTATTGTCGCCTTCGAAGCGTAATACCAGCACCGGCGTGGTATTGGAGGCGCGAACCAAACCAAAACCATCATCGAAATCCACGCGCAGGCCGTCGATGGTGGATACCCGGGCATCGGGGAAGCTGGCGCGCTGCACGAGTTTCTGCATGAAGGCGTGGTGTTCGCCCTCGGCGAATTTGATGTTCAGTTCCGGCGTGTTGACGGAATCCGGCAGGCTGTCGAACACCGCCTGTACCGGACGCGGGTCGCGCGACAGCAGCTCCAGCAGCCGCGCCGCCGTGTACAGGCCATCATCGAAACCGTACCAACGCTCCTTGAAAAAGATATGGCCGCTCATCTCGCCGGCGAGCAGGGCGCCGGACTCCTTGAGTTTCGCCTTGATGAACGAATGCCCGGTCTTCCACATGGTGGGGCGGCCGCCGGCGGCGCGGATGGCAGCGTCCACGCTGCGCGAACATTTCACGTCGTAGATGATCTCCCCGCCCGGGTTGCGCGCCAGGACATCGCGCGCGTACAGAATCAGCTGCCGGTCCGGCCAGATGATGCTGCCGTCTGGAGCGATCACGCCGAGGCGGTCGCCGTCGCCGTCGAAGGCCAGGCCGATGTCCACGTTGCCTTGTTTTACCGCCTGGATGAGATCGACGAGATTCTTCGGTTGGCTCGGGTCCGGGTGGTGATTGGGAAAATTACCGTCTACTTCGCAGAACATCTCTGTGACATCGCAGCCCAGGCGGCGCAGCAGTTGCGGCGCCATTTCACCGGCCACGCCGTTGCCGGCGTCGACGATGACGCGCAGGCGGCGCGCGAGGCGCACGTCGGAGGTCACGCGCGCCAGATAGGCTTCGCGCACATCATCCTGCGCCAGCACGCCTTGGCCCTTGCTCAAGCGCCGCTCGAGAATACGCTGGCGCAGCGCCTGGATGGTGTCTCCAGAAAGTGTCTCGCCCGCCAACACCATTTTCAGACCGTTGTAGTCCGGGGGATTATGGCTGCCGGTGACCATGACACCTGAATGGCTGCCGAGATAATGAGTGGCGAAATACAGCACCGGTGTCGGGACGCAGCCGATGTCGATAGCATCACAGCCGCTGGCATTGATGCCCGCGGCCAGGGCTGCCAGCAGGGATGGTCCGGACAGGCGTCCATCGCGCGCGACGATGATGGTCTGCACCCCGCGCGCACGCGCCTCGCTGCCGATGGCGTGGCCGATGCGTTCGGTGATGGCGGGGGTGAGGGTCTTGCCGACGATGCCACGTATGTCATACGCCTTGAATATTTCCGCGGGAAGTTCGCCGGCTTTATCCATCGACCGGAGAGTGGGTGCGTTATTGGGCACGTCGGGGATCCTTTAAAGGTTTGTTGGTTTATGCAGAGGGCTGAGTACCATTTTAGCAAGTGCGCCGCGCTTAACCTAGCGTAAATGCCGCGGGGGTGTGGGACAGGCTGTTCAGGTAACCTAACGAAGCCAAGTGCAGTCTATTAAGAATGCTCTTTTATGAAAGAGCCAAGGACACCCAGATTCTCTTAGCGTTCACTCCGGTATTTTCCGGTGTGCCACACATTTCAAGGTTTGACGCAAAATTTCAGATAGGCGTCTCCAACGCCCACCGCGCGCTGCCGTAACACAAGGCGCTAAAAAAAGGACCCTCTCGGGTCCTTTCATTTTTCGCGACGGCAGACTTACTTGTTACTGCCCGATGACGCTGGCGCTAGTCATCGTCACGGCGACGTTCGCCAAGGCTCGACCGACCAAGGTTCCACCGGTCAAGGTGATGGACCCGTTGATGGCGTCACCCGCGAGGATGTTGCCTTGGAACACCGAAGTCGTCATGGTTGCACCGGCACTCGGTGCCCAGAACACGTTGGACGGCTGCCCGCCGCCGGCCATGACCACCGAGAAGTTGGTGCCAGTGAGCGCGCCATTGACGAGGAAAACCCAGACCCCGTTCAAGGGCCCCGTGAGCGTCAGCGTGCCGGTCTTGGCAACCGCGTCGACACAGTAGACACCGGGCGCAAGATTCTGGCCCGCAAGAGTGCCCACCAGTGTCTGGGTGCAATACGCGGACCGAAGCACCGCGTAGGCGCTGAGGAAGTCAGTGCGCGCCGAAGCGGCGGCCGGGTTGGTCGCCGGGGGCGTCCCGCCCGCAATCGCACAGCCGGTATGGGTGAACGAAACAGCGCCGCCGGGGGAGATACCCACGTCACCGACCACGGAGCCGGTGGTACAGGTTACCGCCGTACCACCCAGGACCGCGAATCCCGACGCCGTGCCCAGTGGTGACTGGGCCCACGCCGGGGAGGTGCCGCCGAGCAGCGCGGCTGTCGCCAGCAAACATGTAGAGAGGTACTTCTGAAGATGATTCATGATGTGTTTCCTTTTGTAGGTTTTCAGGGGATAAGGCAGAATCCGCAGCCGGCGTGTATTCCGATGCACCGCACCGGAGTCCCGGCGTTGGGATTCTTCCTTCAGGACGATAGTGAAGTCTCAATGCAGGTCTCCCCAAAGCCAACGCTGGATCAACCGACCGTGAGGCCACCTATCGAGAATGCAGTTATAGCCCTTGCACCCGAGGCGCACCGTGCGCTGACACGCATAAGGCGAACAATTTTCCACGACGTGCGCCGGATTCCCGCGGGGTTTTATTTGCGCTGCAGCTCGAAGCGTCCAGCGTCGCGTTCCACGGCGATCAGGCGCAGCAGCGGTGCGAGCTGCTACGCGCGCCATGACCAGGAACGCGGGGCCGCCGCCGTGCGTCCATGATCTTTTGCCGTCGAGCCGAAGCGGCCCCTCGATGGGCCGGGCTCGACTTAAAGGTTTTTATAGCGGCAACCGTATCGGATGGTTTACTAGCTGACTTGCTGCAGCCTTTTTTTGCCGACCTGCTTGGGGTTGGGATAGACGCGGGTATTGTTGCGGCCGTTTTCCTTGGCTTCAAGCAATGCCTGATCGGCGCGCCACAGGACGTCGTCGAATTTCTTGTCGCCGTTGTGCATGGCGCTTAAGCCCCCGGTCCAGCGCAGGGCATGTACTATCCCCTTGGGCAGCGGGATGTGACGCGGCAGGTCACGGCGCAGGCGATCGACCAGGTCGCGCGCCTTATCCAATCCGGTGTAGGTATAAATGACACAGAACTCATCGCCGCCGAGGCGTGCCAGGATGTCGGTTTTGCGCACCACTTTGCGCATCGCCTCGGCGAATCCGACGATAAGCGCATCGCCCACGTCGTGTCCATGTTCGTCGTTGACCCGCTTGAAGTGATCGACGTCGATGATGAGCACCGATGAAGGGCCGTTGAGCTTCGAGTTGCTATAGAGGTCTTCCAGTCTTTTCTCGAAGTGGCGGCGGTTGTTCAGCTGTGACAGATGGTCGATCAGGCCCATTTCCTTGAAATGACGTTTTTCCTCCATCATCTGGGTACCGGAGCTGCGCAGGTAGCGGAAGACGCCGGAGAACTCCCGCAGCAGCATGGGATAGTCGACGCGGATATGCCCGTCATGGATGTCGCGGAACATGCGCACCAGGGATTCGATATCGTGGCGAACGTATCGCACCGAACGCATGTACAGGTTAACCGTGCTGGTGATCATCATTAGCATGGAGGCGATGATCAGCGCGATATACAACAGGCGCATCGTGTTGGTGCTCTTGTCGTCTGCCGTGGCAGCAGGAAGGGGGGGTGCAAGCCGCGGCACGACGCTGGGGTGGGAGGCGGCCGGAAGTGGTGCGGTCTGAGCGCGGGTCGGGCCATCCAGTGGCGTCGTCGTGTCCATCACCAGACCCCAAAGCCCATAGCCAAACAGGCACAGCGACACACTGACCAGCAGCAGGTGCCTCATGTATATCCATTTGAGCGATTGAACCATGGTTGGCGGGCCTTGTTGGCAGACCCTTCTCTAAGGTATGCCTTCAGTTCAAATTAGCAGCGGAACGGGTCATCGGCCAGTTTAGCCTGGAGGTTTCAGCGCTAAAGGTAAGAATAGCCAGATATACGGGGAAGATTTTTAGTGGGTCCAGGAGGTCTTGCGAAGTGTGTCGCGGCCGGTAAAACAGTTAAGCGAACAGTCACGGGCAGATGATCTGCGGCCTGGGCAACGGGTGGGGGGGATCAAGGGCTGCGACTT
>JAYUBZ010000126.1:0-2682 GCA_043740595.1 Gammaproteobacteria bacterium | reverse complement strand
GGACCGTACCCTGAGGCCGCTGGAGTGCAGCCCCGGACACTGTATCAAGACCCATGCGTTTACTAGGGAAGGAGCAGAAAATAATGGCGACAGGAGTATTCAAGGAGCGTTGGCGGCGCGCGCCGATGCAGGCCCTGCGTCTATGGACGATGTTTTCCCGCCGGTCCGGCATAGGCGCAGTGCCGCGCGCCAGGGGCATGGGTTGGGTGGTCATGGGGATGGTGCTGGTGGCCGCGGTGATCACCGCCTTCATTCCCGCCTCGTTGTTGCCTCAGCATCTGCACGCGCATCATTGGGCCGACCTGGTGCGGGATAGTCTATTGCTGCTGGTGATCGTCTGGCTCGCTTTTAATACCCTGATGCACCTCACCGCCCGCATGGCCGCGCAGAAAAAACAGGCCGGGCATGTACCCGTCAATGATCATGCGCTGGCGGCGTATTTTGCCGGTCCGGCGCCGGCAGTCACCCTACTCATTCCTTGCCAGGGCGGAGACGAGCCGATGCTGGCGCGCGCCTTGATGTCAGCCGCGCTGCAGACCTATCCCCAGCGACGCGTGGTGTTGCTCATCGACGACAGCTTGGACGGGGATGTCCAGGGCCAGGTGGCGCGCACACTGACGCGCAGGATCCGGCAATCCCTGCAGGTGCCGGCGGATAAGTTCAACAAGGCACTGACGGAATTCCGCGCACGCCAGGCGGCCGGCCCGATGGATGTCATCATGGAGCAACGCCTGCTGACGGAATTCAACCTGGATGCGGCGGAGTACTACCGAAGCTACGCGCAACGCCATCCGGGTGACGATCATGTCGACAGCCACTTTGTCGAGAAGGTGCTGGAACGGCAGTGCAACGAGCACCTGATGCGCGCGCAGGTGTGGCAGGCGCGCCTGGCGGGCACGCGCGCCGCGCCGGGTGCCGAACTCATCGCTATAGAATACCGGCGTCTGGCGGCCTTGTTCTCTGTCGAGATCACCAGCTTCGAGCGCACGCGCTATGCCAATTTGTCGCATGCCCCGGGCCGGGCGATGAATCTCAATGGTTACATCGGGTTGACTGGTAAAAGTTTTCACGAGCGCCTGGAAGGCGGACAGCGCTATCTGGAGGAGGGTGATTCTTTCAGCACCTATTTCAACGTGCCGGACGCCGACTTTTTTATGGTGCTCGATGCCGATAGTTACGTCGCGCCGGATAGCCTGCTGAAGCTCGTCCACTGCATGCAGCAGCCGGGCCGGGAAAAAACCGCGATCATCCAGATACCCGGACACCCCGCGCCCAACACCGGACTCATGCTGCAACGTGTCGCGGGTGCCCTCATGGATCTGCGCAGTAGCGTGTTACTCGGTTATGCACAGCACGACGCCGCCAGCTGGGTGGACGAGAGCGGTTTGATACGCAAATCGGCGCTGCAGGCGATCGCGCGTACCCAGCTGGAAAGAGGTTTGAGTGTCACCCGTTATTTCAGCGGGGGTCGAACGAGTGGCGGGGCGGCCACCAGCATGCGGTTGCTGCGCCACGCCTGGCGTGTCACCAGTCACCCCGAACGTTTGGCCTGGACCAGCGCTCCGGCGGATATGCATGCCCTCGCGGCACGCTACCGGCGCTGGCACGATGGCGGCCTGATCACCCTGCCGGGATTATTGGGTTATTGGTGGCGCCAGGGCTGGCGTCAGCCCCTGGCGGGTCTGCTGCGTATCCACCAACAGATCTCGACACAGGGTACCAATCTCGCATTGCTTGCGTTTTTTTCCTTCTCGCTACCCGCTGCATTCTATAACGCCTGGCTGGGCGCGGCGGTTTTGGGTTACGCGCTGTTACTGGCGCAGGATTTGAAACACGCCGGTTACCCGTGGAGCGATAGCCTGCGGGCCTATGCCCTGAAACTGCTGCTATTGCCGGTCAACCTGGGTGGTGCGCTGGTGTCACTGCATCGGGCCTGGACCCGCACGGCCAACGTCCAACACGCAGCGCAGGCGGTCGATCGGGCTGACACCTGCCTGCCTCATTATCTTGCGGCCTATGGACTCCTTATATACTGGTTTGTCATGGCGGCCATCGACCTGACCGGCGGCCTGCGGCTACATGGCCTGGTGGTGGCGCTTAACGCCGCCCTGCTGTTGTATGCGGTGGCGGGGTACATCGGGTTTCGCGATAGCATTGAAGATCTGCACGCGGTGTTGCGCCGCCGCCTGCGGCAGGGCGGATTGCGGGAGCGCAGCCCTTCCTCCGGCATCGGCCTCGAGGCGGATTTCGCGCATGATCGCGCCGCGTTGGAGGCGGTGGAGCGTTTCGACACATCCGTGCAAGACAGTCCAGCGATCGATCCGTATGTGCATCACGTGACGGACCTGCAGCAGGATGCCGCGCGCTCGCGACGGGTGCTGGTGCCACAGAGCAAGCCATCGCGGCATTAGTACTCTGTCAATCAGTCTTTCCGTATCGCCGCCAGCCGATGGGTTCTATAGATACTGTTATCCACGTCAACCCCATGCAAAGCCGGATTGAACATTTTTCCTGACTTGAGGGCACCGAAGGCAACATGTACGCAGGGTGGGCGATACCCAGCCTACAGCGGCTAGGCATTCTTAGGGAAGCCCTGAACAAGTTGTCATTTCGAGCGCAGCGAGAAATCTGACATTGAGATGGTTCAGCGTCATCCTGGTGTTACTGGATTTCTCCCTTCGG
>JAYUBZ010000125.1:0-3220 GCA_043740595.1 Gammaproteobacteria bacterium | reverse complement strand
CCCCGAGCACCAGCAGACCGCCGACGAAACCCAAGGCCCAGCCATACCCGGAGATCCGCCCCATGTCCTCCTGCCTTGCGATCTCCGGCAGAAACGCGGCGATAAGATTTTCGCCGGTACCATACATAATGCTCGCGAGGATGACCAACACCATGGCCGCCACGATCTCGCCCTTGCCGAGGATGCCTAGGAGCAACGTAAACACCACGCAACCGAGGGTGCTGGCGAGGAGAAAACGTTTTTTATGCGCACCGTGATCGGCGATCGCCCCCAACACCGGCGCGCTGATGAGTACCAGGATATTGGTGACGGCCATGGCCAGTGTCCAAAGAAATGTCGCCGTGCCGGTATCGTAGGCGCCGGCGATGACACCGACAAAATACACATTGAAAATCGCCGTCAACACCACCGTGGTATAACCGGAGTTGGCGAAATCGAACATGGCCCAGGCAAAGATCTCGCGGCGCGTGGCCAGGGCGGGAGCTGTCGGGGTCGATGGGGAGCGCATGAGGGTAAAGCCTATCAGATAATCACCCGTCGCTGCGATAGTTTGGGCAGGCCGGGGCTGCCTACTTATATTCCAGAAAGCAATGCCCTTACCTGCCCTTGGCTTGCCACCACGTCAATTCGGCATCGCCAGTTCACGCTAAATCCTTTACACTTTTCGACGACGGCGCGCGCGCCGGCGCGACTCGATAAACCAAGATAAACGAAATAAACCAGCGGGGCCCGACCTTAAGCGTATGCCGCAAGACCCGCAACCCGCGCCGACTCCCAAACTGGGCAAGGGCATGCTGTATGTCGCCTGGCTATTGGCCCTGGGTCTCCTCACCTGGGGCTTTAGCGGTTGGCTGGAAAAGACCCGCAACCCCAATCAACACCCGCTCAGCGTAGCGATTAACAATGCAGAGGAAGTCCGGCTACTGCGCAATCGCTATGGTCACTACAACGCCAGCGGTCGCATCAATAACCAGGTGGTGGAGTTCATGCTGGATACCGGCGCCACTGCCGTCGCCGTCCCCGATCGCCTGGCCAACCGCCTGGGGCTGACCCGTGGCCCGGCGGTGGACATCCAAACTGCCAACGGGTCGGCCACGGCCTACGCCACCCGCCTCGACAGCCTGCAGTTAGGGCAAATTGAAATGCACGATGTAAAAGCCTTTATTACGCCATCCATGGATGGCGACCAGGTGCTGCTGGGCATGAGCGTGCTGAAACACCTGGACTTCAACCAGCAAGGCGATACCCTGACCTTGCGCCAGCGCCACGCCAACCCATAAATAATTTAGCCGAGCGCCCAGGGCGATGTCGAAAACCAGCTTTTCAACAACCCGCATTCCTGCGGCCTGCTGATGAAATAACCCTGGGCCTCATCACAACCGAGAGCGGTGAGGCTATCGAGCATCGCCTGCGTTTCCACACCTTCCGCCACGACGATGAGTCCGAGGTTATGACCGAGCTCGATCACTGAACGTACTATCATGGCGTCCTTTTTATCCGCAAGCATGCCGATGATGAACGATTTATCGATCTTGATTTCGTTCACGGGAAGGCGCTTGATGCTGGCGAGCGAGGTATAGCCGGTGCCGAAGTCGTCAATGGAGATCCATGCGCCCATGCGGCTCAGTGCCACAAGGGTCTCCTCGGCGCGTTTCGGGTCGAGCACGATAGCGCTCTCGGTGATTTCCAGCGTCAACTGGCCTGGTTCGGCGCCGGTTGTCTTAAGCGCCTCCTCAACAAGTTCCGGCAGGTGCGGATCGTGCAGCGAGCGCGCCGAGAGGTTCACGCTTACCCGCAGTGGAATGCCCTGGCGGCGCGCAACCTGGCAGTGGTTGAGCGCGTCGATCAGCACCCAGCGGGTCAGCGGGCCGATGAGCCCGGTTTGCTCCGCGGCCACGATGAATTTGCCGGGCGGAAGCAACCCGAAACGCGGGTGCTGCCAACGCACCAGCGCCTCGGTACCGACGATGCGGCCGGTTTTGATCTCCACCTTCGGCTGGAAATGCAGCAGCAACTGGCCGCCATCGATGGCGTCGCGCAACTCCGCCATGAGCCCGAGCCGCTCGGGACTGCGCCGGTCGTATTCCGGCGTGTAGACGGCATAGCCGCTCGCCATCTGCTTGGCGCGGTACATGGCGATGTCCGCGCGTTGCAGCAGCGTGTCCGCGTCGTCGGCGTGTTCGGGCATGGTCGCCACGCCGAGGCTGGCCTCGACGATAATCGGAATCTCGTCAAGAATGAACGGCACTTCCAGAAAGTGTTGCAGCTTCTTGATGACGTGTCGCACGTCGTCGATGGCCGCCAATCGCGGCAGCAGGATGCCGAACTCGTCGCCGCCGAGACGCGCGATCACATCGGGTGCGAACAACGCGCTGCGCAGGCGTATGCCGACTTTCTGCAGCAGGCTGTCGCCGCGGTTGTGGCCGAGCGTGTCGTTGATCTCCCGGAAGCGATCGAGGTTCATGAGCAGCACGGCCACGGGGCGGTGTTCGCGTTGTGCGGCCGCCACGGCTTCCTTAACCAGTTCGAGGAACCGGATCCGGTTCGGCAGGCCGGTGACCGGGTCGATGTAGGCGAGGCGCTGGATGGTCTCGTCCGCCTGGCGGCGTTCCTGCCGCATGCGCGCCTCGCGCAACTCGCGCGCGATGGCGGGCAGCAGGCGCGCGATATTGCCTTTCATCAGGTAGTCGTGGGCGCCGGCCTTCATGGCCGCGACCGCGACATCCTCACCGATCGATCCGGAGACGAGGATGAACGGAATATCCAACCCCTTTTCCTGGGTAATCTTCAGCGCTTGCAGACCGCTGAGGTGCGGCATTGCATTGTCGGAGACGATCAGGTCCCAGGATTGCCGGGCCAGCGCGCCATTCAGTCCTTCGGGCGTCTCCACCCGTTCGAATTCGGGTGCGTAGCCGCCGCGCCGCAGCTCGCGCAGCAGCAGCGCGGCGTCGGCCTCCGAATCCTCGACAATCAGGATGCGCAGCGGGGTGATCATCGGTTATCGCTTTGCGGCGGCGGTTCGTTCACCATCAGCCAGTAGAGCCCGAGCTGGCGTACGGCTTCGATGAATTTCGTGAAGTCCACCGGTTTGCGGATGTAGCTGTTCGCACCCAGGCGGTAGCCGTTGACCAGGTCTTGCTCTTCCTTCGAGGAGGTCAGAATCACCACCGGCAACAACCGGGTGCGCTCGTCGGCGCGCAGGCGCTTGAGCACTTCCAGG